>JAAAOH010000244.1 GCA_009908925.1 Spirochaetota bacterium
CCGGACCATCTCGACTACTACCGCGACTACGCGGATATCCGCGACGCCTTCGTGAGCTATCTCGAGCGTCTGCCCGACGGCGGGGAGCTCATCTACTGCGCGGACGACCCCGGCGCCTGCGAGGTCGCCGGGGTGATTGCCGAGCGGCGCCCGGATGTGAGGCGCACGCCGTACGGCAGGCACGCGAGCGGAGCGTTCGGGCTCGAACACGTGGAGACGCTGCCCGGGCGGACGGAGTTTCGCCTCGCCGGATTCGGGGAGACCTTCGAGGTCCGCGTGCCCGGCGAGCACAACGCCGTGAATGCAGCCGCTGCGCTCTGCGCGGTCTCGCGGCTCGCCGCGCGGAGCTCCGGCGCCGCGGGAGGCGAGGGCGCCGCAGACGCCGGTGCGGGCCTGGACCCCGGCGCCGCGGCTTCCGCCCTGCGCGGGTTCGCCGGCACCCGCCGCCGCAGCGAGGTGATCGGCGAGGCCGGTGGCGTGCTGTTCCTCGACGACTACGGTCACCACCCGACCGCCATTCGCAAAACCCTCGCCGGGATCCGGCGCTTCTATCCCGATCGTCGCCTCATCGTCGACTTCATGTCCCACACCTACTCGCGCACGGCGGCATTGCTCGATGACTTTGCGACCTGTTTCGCCGATGCTGACGAGGTGATCCTCCACGAGATTTACGCTTCCGCCCGTGAGCACTTCGACGGCTCCATCGACGGCCGGGATCTCGCGGATGCGGTCGCAGCGCATCATCCGGCGGTGCGCTATGTCGAGAAGGTGGACGATGCCGAGGCGGGGCTCCACGACGGGCTCGTGCCGGGAGATCTTTTCATCACCATGGGGGCGGGAAACAACTGGGTACTGTCCCATCGGCTCTATCGGGCCCGATCAAAGGAGAGCGCAGACGCATGAAGGGCATGACCGGCTTCGGCTACGCCGAGTACCGCGCGGAGAATCTGGAGATCACCGCCGAGGTGAAATCCTACAACAACCGGTACCTCGATATCTTCGTCAACCTCCCGTCCTTTCTCAGCCAGCTCGAGCCATCTGTGCGGGAGTTCGTTGCACCGTGGCTGTTGCGGGGGCGCGTGGAGATCTACCTGCGCGTGCACGACCGCGAGTCCGACGTGTCGGTCAACATCGACCGGCCGACGCTCGGTGCGTATCGCGATGCGCTTCACGAGATGAGCGAGATCCTCGGCTCGGGCGAAGAGGTGAGGCTGTCCCACGTGATGCGGCTCGAGGGCATCATGGAGGTCAAGCGCGGCCGGGACATTGACGACTACTGGGAGCTCATGAAGCCCACCCTCGAAGAGGCGATCGTGGAGTTCGATGCCTCGCGCGCGCCCGGGAGGGGGAATCAACGAGAGAGGATATTGCTTCCCAGCTCAAGCGGATCCGGGAGGTCGTCGATGAGCTCGAGAGGCGCGCCCCGGAGCTCGAGGCGGCGCTGCGGCAGAACGTCACAGAGCGCTTCGACGAGGTCCTCGGCGAGCAGGTAAACGAGGACCGGGTCTACGCGGAGATCGCCTCGCTTCTCATAAAGCATTCGATAAACGAGGAGCTCGTACGGCTTCGCGCCCACCTGAAGTCATTCGAGGAGACGATATCCACGGAAGGTGCGGTCGGAAAGAAGCTCGATTTCTTCTGCCAGGAGCTCAATCGGGAGGTCAACACCGTAGCCTCCAAGAGCTTCGCATCGGACGTGAACCGCCGCGTCGTCGAGGCGAAGGACGCCGTCGAGAACATACGCGAGCAACTGCGAAACGTGGAGTAGGTGAGTGAAGATAGCGATTTCGGGCAAGAGCGGCTGCGGCAACTCGACCGTCAGCCGCATCGTCGCTGACCGGCTCGGCCTCCGGCTGGTCAACTACACCTTCCGGGCCCTCGCCGCCGAGCGCGGAATAAGCTTCGACGAGGTCCGCCGCCAGGCCGAGGAAGACTCGAGCCTCGACGTGTACCTCGACAGGCGACAGGTGGAGCTCGCCCGGGAGGGTGACTGCGTGCTCGGATCCCGGCTCGCGGTATGGCTGCTCGATGATGCGGACCTGAAGGTCTACCTCACGGCGCCGCTCTCGGTGCGTGCCTCACGCATACAGCGACGCGAGGGGGGCAGCTTTCAGGAAGTGCTTCGAAAGACGCGGGCACGCGACGAGCGTGATCGCAGCCGCTACCTCCAGCTCTACGACATCGACAACGATGAGTTCGACTTCGTGGATCTGGTGATCGACACCCAGAACATTCAGCCCGAGGACGTCGCCGAGCGCATCATCACAACGGCCGGAGATGAATGAGGCGACGATTCGACTGTATGAGGAGCTCAATCGCTTCACCTCCCGCGGGGAGGAAAGTGAGGACCGGGAGTACCGCACGCAGTTCATCGGGAATCCCGGTGTAAAGGACCTCATCGAGTCCCTCGGTGTGCCGCATACCGAAGTCGACATGATCCTCGTAGGCGGCGAGTCGGTGGGCTTCTACTACCGCGTACAGGATGGCGACCGCATCGCCGTGTATCCCGTCTTCGAGAGCTTCGACGTGGGCGAGGTCTCCCGGGTGCGCACCACCCCGCTGCGCGAGCCCCGATTCATTCTCGACGTGCACCTCGGAAAGCTTGCGCGGCTTATGCGGATGCTCGGCTTCGATACCCTCTATAACAACTCGTGGGATGATCCGGAAATCGTGCAGCGGGGCCTCGCCGAGAACCGCATCATCCTCACGCGCGACGCCGGAATCCTCAAACGTCGCGAGGTCACCCACGGCTATCTCGTGCGCTCCGATGATCCCCTCGAGCAGGCCGCGGCGGTCCTCCGCCGCTTCGACCACCTCTCCGCCCGCATCGAGCCCTTTCACCGCTGCATGGCCTGCAACGGCCTCATCGAGCCGGTCTCGCGGGAGGAGGTGGAGGATGATCTTCTGCCGGGCACCCGGCAGAACTACGATGAGTTCTATCGCTGCCGGGGCTGCGCGCGCGTCTACTGGCGGGGCTCACACTACGAGGCGATGCGGGAGAAGATCGAGACCCTGCTCGAACGAGGCTGAGCGCGGGCAGGCGGCGGCGGGTGCTCCGGCGCGACGCAGGGCGCCCCTCGCCGGCCCTCCGGGTTAGTTGCTATAGCAAGTTTTTTTAACATATTTTCCTGAATATATAGAAAACACCTCCCGGCCGCAGTAGGTTATGGGCAGGAGAGGCATATGACCACAAAAGTAATCTATATAACCGCACTGGTCGCGGTCCTCGTCGGCTGCGGCACAGGATCCGCCGGCTCCGCCGACGGGAACCCGGCGCCGGAATCACAGGGGGCGCAGAGCACCGGTAGCGTTGAGTCCTCGACCGACGGCGACGGAGCCTTCGTTGTATCCGCGGATGCCCCGGAGGGGGGCGCCGGCGAGTACGAGGCTCCCGAGCTTCCCGCCGACCTGCAGAACCAGTCACCGCCGCCCGGTGCCAGGGGGCAGTTCATCACCGATTTCTCCCGGGCGACCATCTCCTATGACCAGGTGATGTCCGGCGGGCCGCCCAAGGACGGGATCCCCTCCGTGGATGAGCCGAAGTTCGTCTCCGTGTCGGAGGCCGACTCGTGGATCGCCGAGGATGAGAGCGTACAGGTGGTCTCGGTCGGGTCCGGCGAAGAGCGGCGAACCCACATCTACCCGATCCAGATTCTCATGTGGCATGAGATCGTCAACGACGTCGTCGGAGGGCGGCCGGTGACGGTGACCTACTGTCCGCTCTGCAATACGGGTATCGCCTTCGATCGGCGCTTCGACGGCCGCGTGCTCGACTTCGGCACGACCGGCAGGCTCCGCTACAGTAATCTCATCATGTACGACCGCCAGACCGAGACCTGGTGGCAGCAGGCAACCGGACGGGCAGTTGCCGGCGCCTATGCAGGGGGACGCCTCCAGATGGTTCCCATGCTCACCCTGTCCTGGTCGGATGCCACGGATAAGTACCCCGACGCTCGCGTGGTCTCGAAAGACACCGGCTTCAACCGGTCATACGGCAGAAACCCATACCGCGGCTACGATACCGCCGAGCGGCCCTTTCTCTATAGCGGACCGACCGACGACGAGTTCTCCCCGATGACGCGTGTGGTGACCGTGTTCCACAACGAATCCTCCGAGGCGTTTCCCTATCCGACCCTCCAGGAGGAACAGGTCGTCACCGCGAGCATCGGCGGCGACTCCATAGCGGTGTTCTGGGCGTCCGGTACCGCCTCGCCACTCGACACCGGCAGCACCGCCGACGGACGGGATGTCGGTACGGCAAACGCCTTCTTCGCCCGTGCCGACGGCCGGGAGCTGAGCTTCGGCGTCGAGGGCGGAGAAATCGTCGATGAGCAGACCGGCAGTACCTGGGACGTCGGCGGCCGTGCAACGGGCGGTCCGCTCGCCGGCACGCGCCTCGACCCGGTGACCACCTCCCAGCACTTCTGGTTCTCCTGGCCTGGACCGCGTTCGAGCAGGAGAGCGGATAGTCTCTCATAACCCCTGCCTCCTCACCCGCGATGTGACCGCCGATCGTCGACCCGCCCGGGCCGGCGGTCGGCGGCGCGTTGCGTTTTTGATTGATCAAATTCCCTCTTGCGAATAGGAGCAATTAGTACTATAGTTGTGTAAAGAATCAGCAAAGCAGTCAGGATGAATTGCTGCTCCCGGATCGTGTCGGGACGCCGTGCATATGGCACGTCGCTCTCCGCCATCGGGTTGGAGTGCATCCCGACGGGAGGACAACTATGGCTAGTGTTAAGGGAACGCAGACGGAGAAGAACTTGCTCACCGCTTTCGCGGGCGAGTCACAGGCACGAAATCGCTACACCTACTTCGCCACCAAGGCGGAAGAGGAAGGCTATATTCAGGTCGCGCAGCTTTTCGTCGAGACGGCAAACCAGGAAATGGAGCACGCCAAGCGGTACTGGACGTACCTCGAGGGCGGCGAGGTTGAGTTCACCTTCGCCTTCCCAGCGGGATTCGCCGATGACGTCACCGCATCCACCCCGGAGAATCTCGAGCATGCCGCCGCCGGCGAGCACTTCGAATGGACCGAGATGTACAAGGGATACGCCGATGTTGCCCGCGAAGAGGGGTTCCCCCGCATCGCCGCGCAGTTCGATGCCATCTGCGTAGCCGAGAAGCAGCATGAGAAGCGCTACAACAAGCTGCGGCAGAACCTTCTCGACGGCAGCGTCTTCAAGCGCGAAGACACCACCATCTGGGCCTGCCTCAACTGCGGCTATGTCTTCGAGGGCAAAGAGCCCCCCAAGAAGTGCCCCGCATGCCAGAAGCCCCAGGGCTGGTTCGAGCTCGTTCGCGAGAACTGGTAGAGATACACGATGGCGCCGCCCGCAGACGGGGGCGCCGGTCTCCGGCACCCCGCGGGGCCCCGGACACCGCACGATACGCCTCTCAGGCCCGGCTGCTTCTCTGCGGTCGGGCCTTTTGGCGTTTATGGGCGTGAGGCTTTGTTGACCTCCTTCCTGTGCAGATAGTACGACCGGCCGCGCGGGCCGAAGCATAATCCGGAGGGTCCAAAGGCGGGGGCGATTCCGGCTTGCGGCAAGACGAAATGTGGGGTAGCCTCCGTCCCCATGGAGCACGTCATAGAACGCTACGAGCGCAAGTTCGGGGCGCCGGCGCCGCCCTCGCGCGCGGTGCGCTCACCTCTTCGCATCTGCCCGCTCGGCGCCCACGTCGATCACCAGGACGGCGTCGTCAGCGGTATGGCGCTGACCGACAGCATAGACCTCGTCTACACGCCCGAGGATGACGGGTACCTGCGGGTCCAGAGCCTTGATTTTCCTGACGAGGAATACTTTCACGTCGATCAGGTGCCCGACATGGTGCCGACCTTCTGGGGAAACTACCTGCGGGGCGCGGTCCTTTCGCTCTCGCGGAGCTTCAAGCTCCATCGCGGCATCCGGGGCGTCGTGCGCGGGAACCTTCCCATCGGCGGGCTGAGCTCGTCCGCGGCGGTCACCACGGCCTATCTGATGGCGCTCTGTGACGTGAACGAGATCGAGATCCCGCCGCGGGAGCTCGCTCATCGACTACAGCCACTGGGTGGAGACCGACTTCATCGGGCTGAACAACGGCATCCTCGACCAGTCGGCGAACATCCTCAGCCGCGACGGCTACCTCATGGTAATGGACTGCCGGACCGAGGAGTTCGACATGGTGCCGCGCTCTCCGTCCATGCCGGAGTTCGAGATGGTCATCGTCTACTCGGGCATCAGCACGACCCTCATAAAGACCGACTACAACAATCGTGTCGACGAATGCAAGGTTGCCGCATGGCTGCTGCAGGAGCTCGCGGGCCTGCAGGTCTCCGCCTTTCGCGACGTGAAGCTTCGTGACATTCCCCGCGAGGTGTACGAAGAGCACGCCGACGGCCTGCCGGGGCGTTTCCGCAGGCGTGCCGATCACTTCTACGGTGAGCTCGCACGCGTGGAAGCCGGCGTCGAGGCGTGGAAGCAGGGTGATATAGACGAGTTCGGCCGGCAGGTCTTTGCCTCCGGGGAGAGCTCCATCTCCAAATATGAGAGCGGCTGTCCGGAGCTCATCACCATCTACGAGACTCTCGCCGAGAGCGAGGGAGTCTACGGCGCGCGATTCAGCGGTGCCGGCTATCGCGGATGCTGCATCGGCCTTGTCGATCCCGCCTACAAGGAGTCCATTCGGGCGCGTATCGACGAAGTATATCCGGCAAGGCATCCGGCCTTTCGCGACCTGTACCGCGTCTTCTTCAGCAGGACTGCCGACGGCGCGGAGGTGATGTCCCTGTGACCGGAATTATCCTTGCTGCGGGCTACGCCACACGCCTCTATCCGCTGACCAGGGATTTCCCCAAACCCCTGCTCGAGGTCGCCGGGCGGAGCATCCTCGACCGGATCGTGGATAACGCCCGCCGCGTGTCGGGAATGCAGCGTCTGGTGGTGGTAACCAACTCTCGCTTCGCCTCGCACTTCGAAGACTGGCGCGACGCACGGTTTGGCGCCGGCCGCGCCGCCGACAGGGCCGGGCCGCGGGTGGACATCATAAACGACGGCTCCACCTCCAACGCCAATCGTATCGGCGCGCTCGCCGACCTCCACCTCGCGGTCGAGGAGGCCGACGTGGATGGCGATGCGATGGTGCTCGCCGGTGACAACCTCTTCGATTTCGAGCTCGCCGACTTCGCCACGTTTTTCCGGGAAGCGGGATGCGACTGCATCTCCGCGCACGAGCTCACCGACGTCGAGCAGCTCCGCCGCACCGGCGTTGCGGAGCTCGCCGACGACGATCGGGTTCTTCACTTCGCCGAGAAGCCCGCAGAGCCGCGCTCTACCTGGGCGGTGCCGCCGTTCTACGCCTACACCCGCCGCACCCTCCGCGAGCGCCTGCCCGCCTTCCTGGCTCAGGGCGGTGAAGGTGACGCGCCGGGGAGCTTCATCCCCTGGCTCATCGAGCGTGCGCCGGTGTATGCCTTTCGCTTCGAGGGAGCGCGGCACGACATCGGCAACCGGGAGAGCTACGAGCGGGTATCCAGGCTCTTCGCTGCCGACCACTCCGGGTAATTATTGACTAATTAGCGGTATTAGTAATACAATCGCCCTATGAGCGAAGTCAGACGCGGTGGCGACGGGCCCACCGTTGCCGTCGTAAATGATGATCGGGTATCCCTCACCCGGATGAGCGGCGTTCTCGAGGGGAACGGCTATGCCGTGTTGAAGTACGACAGCGCCGAAGGCTTGCTCTGCGATGAGTCTTCGGCCGCTCGGTCGGACCTCATCATCACCGATCTCCATATGCCGGACATCGATGGATGGCGACTCGTGCGCCTCCTGCGGTCCGCCGAATACGCCACCTTCAACGAGGTGATACCGATACTCGTGGTATCGGCGACGTTCTCGGGCACCGACACGGAGGAGATCTCCGCGGACATTGGCGCCGACGGCTTCCTGAGCTCACCGGCGCCGTCCGACGAGCTCCTCGATCAGGTTGCCGCTCTGTTGCGCGGGGCGGCCCCCAGGCGGAGCCCGCGTGTGCTCATCGTCGACGACAGCGTGAGTCTGCTTCAGCTGCTCGAGACCGCGTTCGCCGACGGCGGCTACCTCACCGAAACCGCCGAGACCGCGGCCGCAGCCCGCGAGGCCCTCCTGCGCGACAGCTTCGACGTGGTCGTCATCGACTATCACCTGCCCGACGGCACCGGCGACGGGCTCCTCGAAGAGCTGCGGAGCTCCCGGCCCGAGTCTGCGGGCATCGTCATCACCAGCAACAGTGACCCGCGGCTTGCGGTATCGCTCATGCGGGCGGGTGCCGCCGGATACCTGCGAAAGCCCTTCGAACCGGACCATCTCCTCGAGCTCAGCGCCCGCGCCCGACGCGAGCGCGCACTTCTGCGTG
>JAAAOH010000021.1 GCA_009908925.1 Spirochaetota bacterium
AACGCTTAGCATGCCCTTTGAAGCCGCGATAGATCGAGTGACCGAGGAGCTCAAGAAGGAGGGCTTCGGCGTTCTCACCCAGATCGACGTGAAGCAGACGATGAAGGAAAAACTCGGCGAGGACTTCCGCGACTATCGCATCCTCGGTGCCTGTAATCCACAGTTCGCCCACAAGGCACTGTCCACCGAAGACAAGATCGGAACGATGCTTCCATGCAACGTGGTCGTACAGGATCTCGGTGGTGGGTCAGTGGAGGCAGCCGCAGTCGACCCGCTCGCGTCCATGGCGTCGGTCGAGAATCCCGAGCTCAGAGCTGTCGCCGGCGAGGTCCGTTCACGCATAAGCAAGGTGATCGAGGCACTTTGATGGAGGCCCTCCGATGACGGCTGGGGACGTCTCCTTAAGGCGCCTGCTCGGCCCGTTGCATGGGGAACGCCCGTCATCGACGCAACTCTACCTCATCCATGTACCGGCTTTGGGCATCGGTCTCGCCATCGCCGGGCCAACAGCCCTCGGCGGTAACGCGGCCGGCATCGCCCGCGGCCTGCTCATTTTGTTGCTGTTCTGGCACCTTGCTGCGGGCTTCATTGCTCACACAACCCGCTCGCTTAATGAGTACTACAGACGCCGTCCGCGGCTCCGGGCGGCCGTCGGGCCGATCCATCTCCTTCACGTCACTCTTGTCGCGCTTGTGTTCGAGACCGACGGGATGTATGTATTCTTTACGGCCGCCTTCAGCGTTGCAGCCGCAATGATCCTCAACGCGATCTACGGCGACGACAACCAGAAACCCGCGGCGGCGGTCGTCCTTGGGGTCGGTTTCGCCGCGCACGCGTTTCTCCTCTCCCCGCCGCCTGAGCTCCCCTGGTTCGGGTATCTCTTGCTTCTGAAGCTGCTTGCCGGCTACGCGCCCGACCACTATCCGCCTCGCGACGACCGCATGTGGTGGACTTGACAGGACTTGCAATTTACCACATTTCCATGCAGTTTTATGAATCATCATGCGATCCGGCGAGACGAGCGGCAGGGGCGGAGTTGTATCCGACATCCTGCCGATCGCAACATTCAGTATTGCCGCCACAGACCGCGCCACCGGTGACATGGGTGTAGCCACCGCCTCACGTTATGTTGCAGTCGGCTCGCTCGTGCCACACGTCCGTGCCGGGGTCGCAGCGGTCGCTACCCAGTCGGTGGCTCACCCTGCCCTTGCGGACGCCCTGATCGAGTCTCTCGCCACCGGCGAGGACGAGCCCGACGCGGCCCTCGACCGGCTTCTCGCCGAGGACGCATCCCGTGATATCCGTCAGTTTGCACTCGTCACCGCCGACGGCCGGACCGCCGCGTTTACCGGCTCGCAGTGTGTTCCATTCGCCGGGGAGCGCGTGGGCGCGGACGCGGTATGCGCGGGCAACACCCTCACCGGCCCCGAGGTACTCGAGGCCATGCTCGAGGGATTCGCGGGGACGGAGGGGCGCCTCTGGGATCGTTTTCTTGCCGCACTCGACCGGGGCGATGCCGCCGGGGGAGACGCGCGCGGAAAGCAGGCCGCCGCGATGCGTGTCCATCGCAGCGGGGGTGGGTATCGGGGCAGCGGGGAGGTCGTGGTCGACCTGCGGGTGGACGATCACGCGGATCCGGTGGCAGAGCTCGCACGCCTGCTCGCGGTGCTGAAAAAAACAAGGGAACAGGAGCCCGACGCAGGGCTCGATAGCTGATGGGACCCCGTTTTCGGGGCCTCCACGATATTTCGGTAGCATAAGGAGGAATCATGCTACAGAGGACTTTGATACTTTCGCTCGTTCTAATGCTGGCGGCAGGCGCCGCATTCGGCGGTGGGCAGGGCGAGTCGGAAGCGATGGACACGCTGGTTGTCGGCCAGGTGGCGGAGCCCAAGGCGCTCGATCCACATACGGTGACGGCGGTCAACGACTTCCGCATCCTGGTCAACATCTACGACGGACTGGTGCGGTTCCGTGACGGATCTCTCGAAGTCGAGCCTGCGCTCGCGGAATCCTGGGAGATATCCGAGGACGGCACGGTTTATACCTTCAACCTCAGAGAGGATGTGAGCTTTCACGACGGCACGCCGTTCAACGCCGAGGCGGTGAAGTTCAACTTCGATCGCATGCTCAACGAGGACCACCCCTACTACGACACCGGCCCCTTCCCGCTGGCGTTCTTCTTCAGCTCAATCCAGGAAACCCGGGTCGTCGACGAGTACACCGTGGAGCTCGTGCTCAACGAGCCGTTCGCACCCCTGCTCTCCAACCTGGCCTATCCGACGGGCCTGCTCGTCTCCCCGGATGCGGTACGGGAACACGGCGCGGACTACGGCCGGAATCCGGTCGGTACCGGTCCCTACAGCTTCGTGGAATGGCAGAGTAACACGCAGGTAACCGTAGCAAAGAACGCAGATTACTGGGACGGCGAGCCGGGCATGGATCAGATCGTTTTTCGGCCCATCACCGAGGGTAACACCCGGGTGAACGAGATGCTCTCCGGTGGACTCGACCTGATGGTGGAAGTTCCGCCCGACTCGGTTGCAACCTTCGAGAACAACGACGACTTCACCGTCTATGAGCAGGCCGGCCCCCACGTCTGGTTCCTGATCCTGAACCTCCGCGAGGGCCCGTTCGCGGATGAGCGCGTTCGTCAGGCGGCGAACTACGCCATCAACAAGGAAGCACTCGTGGAGAACGTGCTGCAGGGCACCGCCACGGTCGCCGACAGCCCGATTCCACCGGCCTTCGACTGGGCGTAGAACGAGAGTCTCGATCCCTACCCCTACGATCCCGACCGGGCACGTGAGCTCATTCGGCAAGCAGGCGCCGAGGGCGCAGAGGTTACCTTCTACGTGACCGAGGGCGGCTCGGGCATGCTCGATCCGGTGCCGATGGGCACCGCCATTCAAGCGGACCTCGAAGCGGTCGGTCTCGACGTCAACATCGAGACCTACGAGTGGAACACCTTCCTGGGCGAGGTAAATCCCGGCCTCGAGGGCAAGGCCGATATGGCTCAGATGGCATGGATGACCAACGACCCTGACACCCTGCCATTCTTGACACTTCGAACCGCCGCCTTTCCTGAAGAGGGCGGGTTCAACTCCGGCTACTACTCGAACCCGGAGGTCGACGAGCTGCTGAACCAGGCCCGTGTATCCACAAGCCAGGAAGAGCGCGCCCGTCTCTACGCTGAGGTGCAGGAAATCGTCTACGAGGACGCCCCGTGGGTCTTCGTGGCAAACTGGAAGCAGAACGCGGTGGCACGGAGCGAGGTCCAGGACTTCAGTCTCCAGCCCTCGTTCCTGCTCGAGCTTGCGGACGTCAGCTACTGACCCTCGGAAAACACGAACAACTCCGTAACCCTGGCGGCCGGCCCTCGGGCCGTCCGCCGGGTACGGTCGCGGTTGCGGGAATCAAATCATGTGGCGATACATCCTGAAACGGCTTCTGCTGCTGGTGCCCGTCTTGCTCGGAATCTCCATCATCGTGTTTCTGATCATGGAGCTCATTCCCGGCGATGCGGCGCAGGCCATCCTCGGCTCATTCGCGACACCTGAGAACCTCGAGCGGGTCCGAAGCGAGCTCGGCCTCGACAAACCGCTCGTTCAACGCTATTTCATCTGGCTCGGAAACATCCTTCAGGGTGATTTCGGACGCTCCTACTCACTGAATCGACCGGTGATCGACGAGGTGCTCGACAGGCTCGGCCCGACACTCCTTCTCGCCGGTTCGTCGCTTCTCTTCGCCGCTGTCATGGGAATGGTCGCAGGGATCATTGCGGCGGTGAAGCAGTTCGGCTGGCAGGATATGTTTTTCACAGTCATCGTGCTTGTGGGCATCTCCACGCCGTCGTTCTGGCTCGGGCTCATCTTCGTGCTGCTGTTCAGCGTGCAGCTCGGCTGGTTTCCCGTCAGCGGCATGATGCAGGTGGTCGGCGGCGGCGGGGTGCTCGACGTCCTCCATCATCTGGTGCTGCCGGCCGTTACACTCGGCGTGGTTGCAACGGGCGTGATCGCGCGACTCACGCGCTCGACGATGCTCGAGGTGCTTCGCAAGGACTTCATCCGCTCGGCCCGAGCCAAGGGGCTTTCCGAACGCCGGGTCATCATGCGCCACGCCTACAAGAATGCGCTCGTGAGCATCGTGCCGGTTCTCGGCATTCAGACCGGCTTCGTCATCGGCGGCGCCATTTATATCGAGACCGTCTTCCAGTGGCCTGGCATTGGACGCATGCTCGTGACTGCAATTCAGACCCGCGACATTCTGCTCGTACAGGGCGGCGTGGTGGTCGTCGCGGGTCTCTACGTTCTGATAAACCTCGTTGCTGATGTCGCCCAGCATGCGCTCGACCCGAGGATACAGACATGAGCCTGAGACCAACGCGACTCCGTCGCTTCTTCTACAACCCGGCAGCGACCGCCGGTCTCTTCATCGTGATCGCGGTCACGGCGCTGTCGGCGGCGGCCCCGATTCTTGGCCTGCCCGATCCGGACGCCACGTCACTCGCCGACCGACTGCTTCCACCCGGAAGCGAGGGGCACTTCCTCGGCACCGACGAGCTCGGGCGGGACATGCTCTCCCGGCTCATCTGGGGAACCCGGGTGAGCCTCGCAGTCGGGATTTCCGCCACCGCCATTGCCGCGGTCATCGGCTCGCTCATCGGCATCATCGCCGCCTTCTACGGGAAGTTTCTTGACAACTTTCTCATGCGCGGCGTCGATATGCTCATGGCCTTCCCCTATCTGCTCCTCGCTCTTGCCATCGTCGCAGTCCTCGGGCCGGGCCTGTTCAATGCGTTGATCGCGATCTCCATCGTGAATATCCCCTTCTTCGCCCGGAATGTGCGCGGTGCCACCGTGAGTCTCGTGCGCCTTGAGTACGTGGACGCCGCACGCCTCAGCGGTCTCGGAGACGCAAAGATCCTCTTCGGGGAGCTCCTGCCGAACGTGCTCCCGGTGATCTTCATCACCATCTCGACCACCGTGGGCTGGATGATTCTCGAGACGGCAGGATTGAGTTTTCTCGGCCTCGGCGCCCAGCCTCCGCAGGCCGACCTGGGGAGCATGCTCGGAAACGGCCGGCGACTCATTCTGCAGGCGCCGCACGTTGCAACGCTTCCGGGCCTGGTGATCCTCGTGCTCGTGATCGGCATCAACCTCGTCGGCGATGGTCTGCGCGATGTGCTCGACCCCTACCTCAGCTCGGGCGCCCTGGTGAGCCCGCGCGCGGCAACCGAGGTCGACAGGGCGCTTGCGAAGCGCGTCCGCGGAGCCGCCGAACGGGAAGGCGCCGGCGCGCGTGAAGCTGCCCCTGGCGCTGCCGACACCGCGGGCCCGGAGGCCACTCCCACCGGCGACGCGCAGGGCTCCGCCACCACCGGCGGGGGTGCCCCGATCCTCTCCATCGCCGAGCTCAAGACCTGGTTCTGGACCGGCGGAGCTCCCGTGCACGCAACCGACGGGGTGTCCATCGACATCCCCCGCGGCACCGCCGTGGGCGTGATGGGCGAGTCGGGCTCCGGCAAATCGGTTACCGCCCTCTCGGTCCTCGGCCTTGTTCCCACGCCACCGGGACGCATCATGGAGGGAAGCATCCGCTACAACGAGGAAGAGCTCCTCGGGTCCTCACTCGAGCAGCTGCAGTATTTCCGCGGGAACCGCATCTCATACGTGTTCCAGAACCCGATGACCGCGCTCAACCCGCTCTTGCCCGTGGGTGAGCAGATTGCCGAATCCATCCGCAGGCATCAGGACGCGACCAACGCCTCGGCGCGAGCACGAGCCGTCGAGCTCATGACCGCAGTACACATCCCGGATGCCGGCCGCCGGATCGATGCCTATCCCCATGAGCTCTCCGGCGGAATGCGCCAGCGGGTAGTCATCGCCATGGCGCTGGCCAACGATCCCGACCTCATCATCGCCGATGAGCCGACCACCGCGCTCGATGTCACCATACAGGCGCAGATCCTGCAGCTCTTCGACGAGCTGCGAGACACGCGCGGGGTGTCACTACTGTTCATCTCTCACGACTTCGGGGTGATTTCGCAAATCTGCGAGCGTGTGGTCGTCATGTATGCCGGTCAGGTCGTGGAGGTCGGTACGGTTGATCAGATCTACCGCGAGCCTCTGCATCCCTACACGCGCCGCCTCATGGCCTGTGTGCCACGCGTCGGCGAGCGTGGGCGGGAGATGGATGCCATTCCCGGTCTCCCGCCGGCGCTCGATGCGCTTCCCGGAGGGTGCCGCTTCGCCGATCGCTGTGATATGGCCATCGGCGCCTGCCGGAAGGCTCCGGTTGATCTTCGCAAGGTGGCGGGACGTGATGTCAGGTGCATTCGCGCCGAGGAGCAGCACGCCTCCCATCAGGCTCGCCTGACGAAGCCCGAGCCGCAGAAGGACGGTGCGTCATGAACTCAGAACCGCTTCTCCATGTCAGAACAGCAAGCAAACGCTTCGGCGGCGACCGACGACTCCTCGGCGCGCCGACGCCGTCCATCCGTGCAGTCCACGAGGTCGACCTCGACCTCTACCCCGGAGACTCCCTCGGTGTCGTGGGAGAGTCTGGGTGCGGCAAGTCCACCCTTGCCCGCATGATCATGGGTATAATCCCTCCGAGCGAGGGAGAGATCTACTTCCGCGGCGAGGACGTCACCGGTATTCGCGGTGAACGGCGCCGCGATCTCTACCGGCGCATCCAGTTCGTCTTTCAGGATCCGCAGAGCTCTCTGAACCCCAGAAAGACCGTCCGCCAGATCCTCGAGGCGCCGATGGTCGAGCTGCTCGGACTCGAGCGAGCTTCGCGCGAGGAGCGGCTGCTCGAGCTCATGGACCTCGTCAACATGCGACCCGAGTTTCTCGATCGGCATCCCCATGAGTTCTCGGGCGGTCAGGCTCAGCGCATCGGCATCGCCCGCGCACTCGCGCCGAAGCCGGAGCTGTTGATTCTCGACGAGCCGGTGAGCGCCCTCGACGTGTCGATTCAGGCCCAGATTCTGAAGCTGCTTCTGTCTCTGAAGCACGATCTCAACCTGACCTACCTCTTCATCAGCCATGACCTTGCCGTGGTCGACTACCTCTGCGACCGCGTCGTGGTGATGTATCTCGGAAGCGTCATCGAGCACGGCACCGCAGCGCAGATCTTCGACTCCCCGCGCCATCCCTACACCCACGTACTCCTTGGAAGCGTTCCGGAGCCGGGGGACTATCAGTCGACCAGGCTGAAACTCGAGGGAGAGCTTCCCGACCCCTCCAATCCACCCGCCGGCTGTCCCTTCGCGCCGCGGTGCTACCGGGTGCAGCCCCACTGCTGGGAGTCTCCGCCACCACTCGAGGACTACGGGGACGGCCATGAAGCGGCCTGCTACTACGCGGACGAGCCCCAGCCGCCGCCCCAGAAACGCTCTCCTGACGCCGATACCGCTGCGCCCACGCCGCGCGGGCGACGCGCGAGGACCGATCTCTGAGCCACGGCATGATGGGAACCCGCGTGAGCGAAGAGCGCATTCGCACACTCTTTGAGACAATCGGGGCTCATGGACGCCGGGAGAACGGCGGTTGCGAGCGACTCGCGTTCTCGCCCGCGGAGCGCGCCGCCCGCGGCGCACTCGCCGACGCCGCGTTCCGCCTCGGCTTCCACGTCTTTCGCGACGCCGTCGGTTCTGTCTTCGCCCTTCGCCCGGGCACCGACCCCGAGGCACAGGCAGTCTACACCGGCAGCCACCTCGACACCGTACCCGCTGGGGGCTGCTTTGACGGCGCCTCGGGCGTCCTCTGCGGCCTTGCCGCCCCCGAGCTTCTCGAGACCGAGCAAGTCTCGACCCGACGCCCAATCGTCCTCGTAAGCTGGGCCAACGAGGAAGGCGCGCGCTTTGCCCCCGCCATGATGGGCTCAGGCGTGTTCACCGGTGCAATCCCGTTCGAGACCGCCGCGGCGAGCACCGACGCCGGCGGCGTGACCGTGGGCGAGGAGCTCGCGCGGGAGAAGGACATACCACGCGGAAACGCCAAGGCTCAGGAGCAGCCCGGCAACGCTGAAGCCGCCGGCGACCCCGGCATTTCCGACAACGCTGAAGCCGCCGGCGACCCCGGCGTCACCGACGACACTGAGGCGTCCACCCCGGCCACCGCCGGGCACATCGCGCACCCGGGCGGGCTTCCCCGGCCCGCCGCCTACCTGGAGTTACACCCGGAGCAGGGACGCATTCTCGAGGCTGAAGGCGTGCAGATCGGAATCGTTGAGGGCGTGCAGGGGCAGGCGGCCGGGGACTGGACGATGGCGGGCCGCGCCGACCACGCGGGCTCCACACCAATGGACGACCGCGCCGACGCGCTCGTCGCCGCGGCGCGGCTCGTCGCA
>JAAAOH010000276.1 GCA_009908925.1 Spirochaetota bacterium
GATCTGAAGATCGGCCTCGATTTGATCGTCTATTCCCGGCCGTTTGATCTTCACGGCAACCGGCTTACCGGTCGGGAGGATGGCACGGTGCACCTGCGCGAGCGACGCGGCGCCCTCCGGGTCATCGTAGAAGTAGAGAAACAGCTCATCCAGGGGATACCCCAGACTCTCAGAGACGATCCGTTTTGCCTCGTCCGTGGGGAATGGGGGCACTTCGTCCTGGAGTTTTTTCATCTCGATGACCACCGACTCGGGTATGATGTCGGCGCGGTCACTGAGGATCTGTCCGAGCTTGATAAAGGTTGGGCCGAGCTCCTCGAGTGCGCGACGAAGCCGCTGCCCGAAGTTCTCCCGAACGAGACGCGGGGGCCGATATTTGCCCCCGCTGCGGGTGAATGGAACTGATATGCGGCGGAGCAGTGGCCTATGGCTGACGAACTCGGCCAGTCCGTACTTGGTCAGTACGGATAGGATTTCTCCGTAGCGCGATAGTACCTGCCCCCGCCGCAGCTTTCGACGAAGGATAGGATGCACCTCGTTTGCTACTTACTCGAGTCCATCTTCTTTCCAAGTTCGTCGATCTTCTTGGAAAGCTTGTCCATGTCGTCCTTGCTGGGAATACCTGCGTCTTTCATGTAAGCTTCGAGCTTCGCTTCGATGATATCATCGAGGCGCGTGCGGGTTTCCTCCGACTGATTGACCAGATCCTCCATGAATTTCTTGCCCTGTTCTTCGTTCATCTGGTAATCCTCGGTAATCTTCTTACCGAACTCTTCGACCTTTTCCTTGGCGCGAAGTGCAAGACCGAGACCTGCGTAGAGGCCTTCCTGAAAAGGATTCGTTTCGTTAGCCATATTCCTACTTCTCCTTTTTGAACGCTTTCGTTCTTTCTATTTGTTAGTGTACTAACTAAACCCCGGGACCGTCCACCGGCAGCTCCGGATCCGTGCGGTAGCCATGCTCCTTAGCCTATTCATATATTGGAGTCATGCTCGACGCATTTCAATCAACGAAGCAAACGTCCGGTGGCCATTTCACCGCGATGGGCCTCGGAAGGGTCCTGTGGGAGCTCATTTTTCTGTTTCTGATGCCGGTTGTGACGTATGCCCAGGCTTGCGAACCGCCGCGAGGGCTGAAGGAGACCTGGGGCCTTCGTGCGCATGACCTCGAGGCTCTCGCAGACCAACCGGGGGAGCCGCGTCTCGTGGAGAAGAATATTCGAACACTAAACAATAGTGAGCAGGGAGAGCTCGAGGCTCGACTCCATATGCATGCACTCTTTGGCGAGAACATCGCGCACTTCAAAAGCGCCATCCGTGATATCGAGCGCCAGGAGAACTTCCTGCCGAGGCTCGAGGCTTCCGAGGTGCTGTGTTCCAGCGGCCGCCCGGTCACCTACGCGAGGGTGCGGCAAAAACTCGAGTTTCGTTTTCTGATCTTCAGCCGGGAGTACGAGTACATCCTCCATTATTCCCTGGAGGGACCGGCGGGGAGCGGGGCCGAGCTCAACGTGTGGTGGACACTCGCGGAGCCGATTGATGATCAGATAACGGCCACCGACGGCAGCTGGTATTTCGAGCCCGTGGTTGTCGACGGCGTTTCGTACACCTATATGGCGTACGGCACGCACACTGTGTTTCGAGAGGAGAGAATGGGGCTTCGAGCCGCTCTCGACCGGTTCTCGGAGAGAAACGCCGCCGCCGCCATGCGAGCGCTGCAGGCAGAGGCCGCGGAACGTGCCGACTGAAGAGTATTTGCGAAAGGCGCTCGTAGAGTTCTTTCATCGGGAGATCGATCGCCGCTACACCTACGATTATCTGGAGGAAGTGCCCGATGTCAGGATGGAGGAAGTCCGGCCGTTGCTCGAGACCGGAAAGCTCCAGCGGATAAAGGAGTTCTTCAAAAGCGTCATGTATCCCGCAGGGGAGCGCAGAGAGCTGCGGGATGCGGGGATGGAGACGGTGGCCTCCATCATCGGGAGCCCGGCCTCGCTGCTTGGTCTGCTGCCCCACCTCGCCGGAGTGCTTGTCGCCCACACGACCAGGATTCCGGAGATCAGCGCGGCGGCCATGGAGCTCGTCTCCGCCTACCGCCTCGCCAACACGCTCGAGCAGCGCATACTCGAGGCGCTCGAAGAGCTATGCGCGGAGAACGGGGTCGACCCCGGCGCGGGCGCCGAGATCCCGGATGAGTTCTTCCGACGCGCTTATGCGTCCATCTCTGACGAGGAGATACGGCGAATGGTTCGTCGCACGCGAACAATCGTTCGACTCGGGATGAAGCGCGACCTGATGAAGGCTACCCGCGACATCACCGAGAAGGTCAAGACCACGCGTTCGAGCGCCGACGAGCGTCGGGCCCTGGGGTACATCGTTTCGGAGCTCGATGAGATCCTCGATCTTGCGCCGACGTTTTCGAAGCTCAACCGGGAGACCATCGTTCGAATCTCGGAGCACGTCGAGACGCGGTACTTCGCCGAGTTGCGGCGCGCCTACGAGTCGCGCCTGTAGGTGTGGATTTCGCCGGGTGATGTCGGCACTAACGCGGGTCGAACGGATTCACGACTTTCAGACCACATTCGGAGAAGTCCGCCACGTTTCGCGTGGCGAGGGCGCAGCCCTTTGACTGAGCTATCGAGGCGATCTGGCCATCCAGTGACGCCAGCGGGCGGCCGACGGATCTTCGGTGTGACATGATCCGTGCATACGAGCGGGCAGCTTCCGTGTCGAAGTGAAGGACACGCTGAGCAAAGCCTTCGTCGATGAAACGTCTGAAACGACGTTCAAGGTCGAGTCGACGTTCTCCGAACGGTAGGATCTCTATCCCGGATTCGATCTCCGCGATGGTTATCGTTGAAACGTATAGTGTCACCGTTTCCGTTTCGTTTAACCATGCGATGACCCTCTGGTCGGGTCGTGGCCGCATTGTTTCTGAAACGACATTGGTGTCGATGAGAATCATTCGAGCAGATCAACCGGCTCGGTGCGTTCTCGTTCAGGTATGTCGAGGTTGGCCCCTTGGTTCCCGAATAGCTCGAGCGCGAAGTTGCCGAGTCGATCCGGCGCGTGTGTAGCCGCGCGCAGAATCCGTCTCACCTCCTCCTCCATGGATACTCCGTGATTCTTCGCCCGCCTTCGGAGTTGTGCGTAGGTCTCGTCATCGATTCTTCTCACGCTTAAACCGGGCACGATGCTCTCCTGCTGAGAATGATAGCACGTGATAGCACTTGTGGCAATGGCCTGGCACGCGGCCGGGCACCGTCCGCGAACACCTACTCCGCCTCCTCGAGCTCAGCCCGCAGAAGAACGTCGCGGGTATGATTGCCGAACTTGCTCCCGAAGAGGTTCATGCCGCCGCGATTCTCCGCATCCTCTTTGACGCCGATGCACATCCGTACTTTGGTTTTGTCTGAAAGATCGAGGTCGGCCATGGAAACCGAAGAGACCTGCGTTCCATCGAGAAACGTGCCCTGTGACGTTATCCGCCATTCCTTGAGGTACCCGTATTGCGTGTTTTCGAGGTTCCACCACGAGGGGGTGTTCTGCCCGCGTACCCCGCCCATGTCACCGGGAGAATGCCAGGTACCGACATCCACGTTCTCGACCCACAGGGTGATTTCGGACGGCCAGTCGTTGCGGAAACCCGGAAACTCCGAACAGATCTCGCAGCTGAATGCAAGCGAGGAGATCCGCTGCGATTCGGCTAACTGTATCGGGAAACTGTACTCGAGCCAGCCGGAGGTGAACCATATGAGCTGCGCTGACGCGCGGTGGGGGTCGAGGAAGCTCTCGGTGCGATCGAAGCTGCCGATGATACCGCTGTCGGATACGAGCCCGCAGGGAGCTGTGACCTGGCAGTCGGTGTAGAGACCGATGGGCATCTCCACCTCCAGCCGATCGGCTGAGACCGCGGGTGTGGAGGAGTGGAGCGGAATGACCGCGTCGTCATAGGTTACCGAGCACACCTTGCGCGCTCCCTTGCGGCCTGCCTCCGAGCGCGTCTCGATCAGCCCGGCCCGCTCGAGCGCCTGAACGTTCACGGTGCAGCTCGACTGGGGGATACCCATCCGCCCGGCGAGCTCCTGTATCGACAGATCACCGTCGCGGAGGGCGTTGAGGATGCCCCGGCGCACGCCGGAGGAGAGGGCCTTGGCGATCACCTCGACCCGGTCGTGGTCGACTGTCAGTACGCGCCGCTGCATGGGGTCATACTATCATCTTTCCCGCCGTTTGCCCGTGCCGCCCACGACGGACGCGACCCACCGGGGGTCGAACTTCGGCACACGGTCCGGTGTCGCAAGACCGTTTATTTCCGACTCCACATCGGTGAGCTGAGTGTAGACGAAGCCGGCGAGGTGATCATCTTCATCCACCGTAGCGAATAGCTCCCGGAAACGACGCTTGAAGTCTTCCGCGGATGTCGGGATATCGTCATAGCTCCACCCCTTCTGATCCGGCGCGGTTCGAAAACCGATGCCGCCGAACTCCGTAAGGAGCAGGGGCTTGTCCGGCGCCGGTGGGCTCTCGTCAACCATGAAGGGCCGCCCCCCCGACAGCAAGCCGCCCTCGCGGGCGGCGCGGAGGTCCGCCTCGAGGGCCGGGCGGTCGGACGCGTAGGAGTGAAGCCCGAACATATCGGAGTCCACATGCTCCCACCCGTCGTTGTCGACAACGAGCCTGGTGGGGTCGAGGGCGCGTACGTGGGCGGAAAGGTCGGCGAGCCACTGGCGGCTCGCGAGGTCGGTGTCGAGATGAGGCAGGCCCCACGACTCGTTGTAGAGCGTCCAGGCCACGACCGAAGGATGACCCCGGTGCTGGGAGACGATTTCGGAGAGCTCGGAGAACACGCGGTACTGCACCTGCGGGTCGAGTTCGTAGGGCGAGGGGAACTCCGACCACACCAGGTAGCCGAGCGCATCGGCCCAGTAGTAGAACCGGGCATCCTCGGCCTTGACGTGCTTGCGGCAGCCGTTGAATCCCATCGCCATGGCAAGGTCGATATCCGTTTTCAGCGCCTCTCCGGACGGGGCGGTGTAGTGCCCGTGCGGCCAGAACCCCTGGTCGAGCACGAAGCGCTGGTAGACGGGCTCATCGTTCAAAATGAGCATGCCGTCGGCCACGCCGACGGTACGAAACGCGGTGTAACTCGAGAGATGGTCGATGCTGCCGTCACGGGAGATGAGCTCGAGTGACACATCGTAGAGCGTGGGGGCGGAAGGGCGCCACAGCTCGACCGAATCGAGTCTGTGGGTGATGCGAGTCTCGGGATACGAGACCGGCGCTTCGCGTACGTCGAGCTCCACTCCCCGCAACGATACGCGGGAGCGAAGACGCCCGCCTCCCGCTTCGGTAGGCTTGACGCGGATGTCGATACGGCGGTCGGCAACATCAGCATCTACACGGACGGTGTCGATGGCCTGTCGCGGGACGAACTCGAGCCACACGCTCTGCCAGATGCCCGTGCAGCCGCGGTACCAGCATGAGTACGGAGCCTGCCATGATTGCTTACCGCGCGGCTGGCCGCGGTCCAGGAGGTCGATCGCCTTCACCTTGAGCTCGTTTTCACCCGGGTGCACGAGGCGGGTGATATCGAAGTGAAACGAGGAGTGGCCGCCGAGGTGCTCGCCGACCCACGTTCCGTTGACAAACACCACGGCGCGGTAATCGACGGCGCCGAAGTTCAGCCGAACGCGACCCGCTGCCTCGTTCCGTGTGACCTCGAAGCTCCGGCTGTACCAGACCGCGGGATAGTAGCCGTCGTCTCCGAGACCGGACAATGAGCTCTGGTAGCAGTAGGGGACCGTTATTGCGTGCTGCAGCTCCTCGTGGGCAAGAATGCGCGTGGGGCGGAGGGCGTCTTCACCGTGCAGATGAAACCGCCATGTGCCGTCGAGAAGACGGTAGTGCTGTCGCACGGCGAGGGGCTCGGGAAAGGTGGATCTATGGGCTGACACGGTCGTGCTCCTCTCGGTAAATTCTTGCTTGATTTTACATCAATGTAATGATATAATCAACCATAAATATCAATCAGAGTTGATATAAAGGAAGTGCAGGCCATGGTCAGACGATTCGAAAACCGCACGGCGTATCTGTTCCTGTCGCCTTTTCTGCTTGTTTACGGCGTGTTCATGCTCTATCCGATTTTCCAGGCGGCCTTCATGAGCGTCTTCGAGTGGGACCTCCTGTCTCTGCAGCGCGACTACATCGGCCTGTCGAACTTCACCGAGATGTTCACGAAAGACGCCAGGTTCTGGAGTTCACTGTCGAACACCGTGGAGTTCGTTCTTCTCTCCTCACCGCTCATCATCATCTTCGGGCTCTTCTTCGCGCTTGGTGTGGCCAAACCGAAGACCGGGGCGATGCGCACGATGCTCTTCAGTCCCTATGTGCTCTCGGTCGCCGTCATGACGCTCATCTGGGGCTTTCTGTTCAACCCCGACCAGGGATTGATTGCAGAGGCGTTACGTCTCTTCTCACTTGAGCCGCTTGCCTGGCTCACCAATCCGAGCCTGGCCATGCATGCCATCGTGATCGCAACCCTCTGGTGGACGGTGGGATTCAACATGGTCCTTTTCGTGGCGGGACTTCAGGATATCGACCCCTCGCTCTACGAGGCGGCCCGCATCGACGGCGCGGGGCCGGTCAGCCGCTTCTTTCATATCACCATCCCGGGACTCGAGCGCACCATCGCGCTCGTAGCCATCCTGCAGATCATCGCCTCCTTTCAGATCTTCGGGCAGGTCTACATCATGACCCGCGGCGGCCCGGGCGGCACCACACGCGTGCTTATCCAGTACATATACGAAAGCGGATTCCGGGACTTCCGTCTCGGGTACGCATCGGCCATGTCCATCATTCTGTTCGTCGTGATGTTCCTGGTTTCTATTGTCCAGCTGCGGCTCTCGCAGAGGAGGGAAGCATGAGCTCTCACACGCTGCAGGCCGAACCCGTCGTCCGTGCCCCGTCGATCAACCTCAAGCCGCTCATCGGTAAGCTCCTGCTGTTCCTCGTTGCGCTTCTGTGGATCATTCCCATGCTCTGGATGCTCGTGCTCTCGCTCACGCCGAACACCATCCTGCAGGAGAACCCGACCATTCTCATTCCGCGGAGTCCTACCCTCGCGAATTTCATCGCGACGTTTCGTGTCGGGCTCACCATGCGGTGGTTCGCAAACAGCGTTATCGTCACCGGCGTGACGACCGTCGCGACCATCGTGCTTCAGTCGATGGCGGCCTATGCGGTTGCCAAGATCCCCTTTCGCGGGAAGTTCATCGTGTATCCGACGCTGCTTGCCGGTATGATGGTGCCGAAAGAGGCAATGTTCATCCCGCTGTTCCTGATGTTTGCCGAGGTTCAGATGCATAACACCTACCTCGCCCTCGTTCTCCCCCGGGTGGCCATTCCACTCGGCGTATTCCTCGTGACGCAGTTCATGATGGCCATTCCACGCGAGATAGAGGAGGCGACGGAGATAGACGGGGCGGGGCGCTGGACCATTTTCTGGCGCATCATCATGCCGATGTCCCGGCCCGCGCTGACCGCGCTCGCGGTGTTCACCTTCATCCTTACCTGGAACGACTACCTGTGGCCCCTCGTTTCGGCAACGGAGAAGGAGATGTTCACCATTACGACCGGCCTCGCATCGCTGCAGGGGAACTTCGCCCAGGCGACCGAGCTCGGCTCGCTCATGGCGCGCGGTGTGATAGCTGCACTGCCGCTCATGATCCTGTTCCTCATCTTCCAGAAGAACCTCATCCGGGGAATCTCGATGACGAGCGGCGGGAAATAGTCTGCACGCTTCTGTCGCCGTTGGCGGCATACAACACGCACGAAAAAGAATGGAGGAAGACATGTTACGACGAACGCACATGCTGCTCATAGCGGCGATACTCGTTGTGAGTCTGCCGGGGCTCGCCCTCGCAAACGGAGAGCAGGAAGCCGGCGGGGAGGGCGATGTAACCGTGCTCCGGCTCGCCAGATTCTTCGGTGACTGCGACGACACGACCGAAGGCGTCACCGACGTCAGCCAGGCAACCACCGAATGTGAGGTCATTCAGATCCTCACCAACAAGTTCAACGCCGAACGCGAGGGAGAGATCCGCATCGAGCGTCTCGGCGGCGCGGAGTGGGGGACCTACTACGATGCGCTGAACACGAGCTTTGCCGGTGGCAACCCGCCCGATGTGGCGGTCATGCATGGCTCGAACATGCCCGACTACACCTCCCGCGACCTTCTGCAGCCGGTCGAGCAGTACTTCGACGCCTACGGCATCGAGCCGAGTGACTGGACCGCTCCCGCGCGGGGTGCCGTGCAGAACGACGGCGAATACTACGGCGTCGCCTT
>JAAAOH010000259.1 GCA_009908925.1 Spirochaetota bacterium
TACGATACGCAGTCATCATCGCCCTCGGTATCCCCGTTGGCGCCCGAACCGACCCCGATTGCCAGAGTCTCGCGGCGAGTGACCGCAATTCCGAGCGCAGCAGGATCCGTGCCGAAGGTCGTCTTCAGTAGTTTCCCGAGCCCCCGGGCTCGCCCACCTTCGTGAGCAATCGTCAGTTCCAGGCCCCCGGTGCTCTCGATCACCAGCCTGACACCGGCGGAATCCTCGAGAAGCGCACGAAGCTCAGCTGTCTCGATGTCGGCGTCGTGCATGTCGATGAAGAACTCCGAGCCCCAGTAGTTCGCCATGAGAGACCGCACCTTTTTGCCGGCCTCCTCGAGGAGCATGGCCCCGGTCAACTCGAGCCCCTCAGGCATTGCTGCCGTCAAAGCTTCAGAAAAACTATCAGGATGTATGAATTCAAATACGGAAACCAGCGCGTACTCGCAGTCGGACGCGAGGCCGAGCGAGAGCGGCTGTGCGAACTCCTGGCGAGGTTTCGGATTGAAGCCCTGAGTATAGGCTACGGGGATGCCGGCGCGCCGGTAAGCCCGCTCGAAAACTCCCATCAGGCCGAGGTGCGGGATGTAGACTGCCGGGCCCTTCTTCGAAAAGCGGAACAACATTCTGTGGCGCACCTGCGCGGCCGCGGGGGGTGCGGCCGGCGCGGCCACGCGTGCTTGCGGCGCGGTCGCCGGCTCGTCCTCCGCTTCGTCCGGCCCCGATACCGCCGGCGCGGGCTCCGCCTCTCGTATACGCATGGTACTGTTGCACACTCCGCAGGGATGGTCGCAGTCATCGGCGCACCCGTCGGTTAACTCCCCTTCTCTCGAGCGCTCGAACTCCCTGCGAAGGGCGGCCGTGCCGACTCCCGTCGTGACAACCTGCCATGGGAGTCGTTCGTGGGTCTCGCGCTCCCGGAAAAGTTCGTCATCGACCGACCAGGGCGCGTCCTCGATCACTGCGCGCCAGGCCTCGCGGTCAAGGTGATCCTCCCATGCGTCGAGGCGGCACCCCCGGGTCCAGGCATCGGCAATGAGCTCACCCACCCGCTCGTCTCCGCGGCTTATGATACCCTCGAGGCGGGACTGAAACGGGGCCTGATAGCCGAGTTTCATACCCATACTCTTGAGCTCACGCTTGAGCTCCATGATTCGATCCAGGGCTTCGTATTCGCCGAGCTGGCGAGCCCACTGGAAGGGGGTATGGGGCTTGGGTACGAAGGTGGCCACCGCGACATTGAAGTTCATCTTCACGGCCGATTTCACTTGATGCATGAATCCTGCGATAGCGGCAACCTCGTCCTCCTCGGGGACGGGAAGACCGATCATGAAGTAGAACTTCGCCAGACGCCAGCCCATGTCGCGTGCAGACTGCAGGATCTCCTTTGTGCGCTCGAGGGGTACCTGCTTGTTGATGGCGAGCTGACCGGCCTCGCCGGGCGTCTCTACGGCAAAGGTCAGCCCGCTCTTTCTGACCTGGGAAACTTCGGCGAGAAGCGGAAGCGTGAAAGAGCTCACTCTAAGCGACGGAAGGGAGAAACTCACGTGCTCGGAAGCAAATCGCGTGTTGAGGTAGCGAAACAGCCCGTGCACGTCTGCGTAGTCACCAGTGCTCAGGGAGGAGAGCGTTATGTGGCGATATCCGTGGGTGTAGACCAGGTTCTCCACTTCCCGTTCGATCGAGGCGTAGTCTTTCATGCGGACGGGTCGATAGAAGATCCCGGCGCTGCAGAAACGGCACCCCTGCGGGCAACCGCGCATGATCTCGACAACGCCGTGGTCCTGCACAACCTTGATGCTCGGTACCGGCGCCTGCAGCAGAAGCGGCGCCGAACCGAACTCGTTCCAGATTGCCCGACGCGTGCGACGGTCGGCGCCGGGCCACCACACGTGCGGGCTTCCGCGAAGCCGAGCAAGCTGACTCTCGCGGGACGCGCCGCGAGAACGCAGGGCGGCAAGGTCGCCGACCATTCGCTCGATGACGCCCTCGGCCTCTCCGACGAAAATGCCGTCGAAGAACGT
The DNA here is from genome assembly GCA_009908925.1 of Spirochaetota bacterium. Lineage (GTDB taxonomy): Bacteria > Spirochaetota > Spirochaetia > DSM-27196 > PWMO01 > JAAAOH01. The sequence continues at coordinate 2,025 of JAAAOH010000259.1, forward strand.
GCCCAATGGAACGGGATTGGATGATGTCGGTCCGCCGGCTATGACCAGCGGGGACCGCGGTCCGCGATCGGTAGCACGCGCGGCTACGCCTCCCCGCTCGAGAACGGTGAGGATGTTCGTCGCCGAGAGCTCGTAGCCGATCGAAAAGGCCACCATGTCGCAGTCCGAAAGGGGTATTCCCGACTCCAGCGTAAACAGCGGAATGCCCGCGCTTACGATCTCCGCTTCGAAGTCGGGAGCAGGAGCGAACACACGCTCGCAGCGGACTCCGGGAATTGCGTTGAGACGAGTGTAGAGAAGCTTTATCGCGGTGTTCGACATCCCGATCTCGTAGAGGTCCGGAAAGCAGATTGCGACGAGATATTCTCCACCGCCTGCCTCTGCGCTCCGGGCCCCGGCCCCAGCCGCGGCCGGAGCTATGGCACCGTACTCACCTCCCGCATAGCGGCCGGGGCTCTCCACGCGGGCAAGGATTCTTCTGAGATCGCGTCTCGGGTCGATTCTATTCATTTATTTCAATAGTGATAGCGGTTGTGGTGGATGTTCAGCAGCAACCCGACTCCGGCCATTGCGGTCCACAGAGACGATCCGCCGTGAGAAAGAAAGAACAACGGAATACCGGTTATGGGCATCACGCCGATTACCATACCTACGTTAACAGCGAAATGGAAGAAGACGAGTGCGACGATTCCCGTTGCGACGAGCGAGGAATAGTTATCCCGGGCGGTCTGAACGATATAGAGGCCCCGGAGCAGTATTACGAGAAATAGCCCGAACACCAGCAGCCCGCCGAGAAAACCCCATTCCTCGGCCAGAATCGAGAAGATGAAGTCGGTGCTCTGTTGGGGAATGAACTGATAGTGGCTCTGTGTGCCCTGCAGGAAGCCCTTTCCGGAAAACCCGCCGGAGCCAACAGCCGTGATTGACTGAATGATGTTCCATCCCGCTCCCCGGGGGTCCGCGTATGGGTCCAGGAAGACAATGAGTCGCATCATCTGGTACTCAGCCAGCACCCTGCGCACGACCACCGAACCCAGCAGACCGACGAGGATCACCGAAAGCGCATATGTTATCCAGAAGAAGTATCTGCGTTTCGTCGCGATGTATCCGACAGAAGTCACCGCGAGCATCGCAGCGAGCGCGGCGGTTACCATCGTCAGAACCTCGGGACGTGTAAGAACGGAGACCACCGGCACACTGCCCTCATAGATCTGGCGTTCCCATGCCGGAATCACGCTGAGCACGGCGGTAAGGGCGAAGACGAGAACGACGTAACTCACGTGTCGCAACCGGGCGCCGGCAACGAAGGCCATGATCAGAAAGAGTGGCATAAAAACAAGTGCGGTTCCGAGGTCCGGCTGTACGAGTGTAAGCCCCATCGGAATGAGCATAATGACCGATCCTGCAAGAAACAGCGGGAGTTTTCTGATTCCGGTCCCGACTCGTTCCAAATAGATTGCGAGAACCAGCACCGACGCAAGTTTGGCAAACTCAGACGGCTGGATGCCGAGACCGGCAATGCCGAGCCACGAGCGCGCACCGTTCACGACCCTGCCGAAGGCGAGCGTAATCAGCAACAGAAGGATTACCAGAATGTAGAAGGGAACCGAGGCCGAGCGAATCGTGGTGTAACTCGTCAGCGCGGCCGCGACGAGCAGCACGAGTCCGGTTCCTGCCCAGACCAGTTGTCGAATGTATTCACTGGAGTAGACACGGCCGGTGGACGTGACACCACTGGAGTAGATGAAAAGAATACCTATCGCGATGAGCGAGAGCGTGGCAGCGATGATGTAGACGTCAAAGCTCAATACCGAACGTGAATGCACCCCTGACTCCTACATATACCACAGCGGCCGGGGCGCGCGTTTGAGCCCCGCCACGGATTCCTGGAAACTGCTCTCGGTGAAAATTCCGTGAAGGATGACGTTTGCCGCTTTGGGCGCCCACCACTCCCACTCGTTCTCCGCATCCACCATGACCACGACAACGACTCGCTCTTCGGGATCGGAGGTCTCGTATGGGGCATAAGCTACGAACCAGGAGTGCCAGTTCTCCTCCTTGCCCGCTACCTGACTGGTGCCGGTCTTTCCGGCCGCCTCGACCGCGGGCGTAGTGATCACGACCTCCGCCGTTCCATCGGTTATGACCCCACGCATAGCCCTCTTGACGTTGTCGAAGGTAGACTGTCGCGCATCCATCGTATGCAGAACTTCGGGTTCGACCGTACGCAGCACCTCGCCGCTGACCTGGTCGCGGACCTCACTCAACACGTGAGGCCGGTACACGACACCGTCGTTCACGATCATGGCGACCATGTTGGCAAGCTGCAGTGGAGTGACGGTAAGAAAGCCCTGCCCGATCGACATGTTCGCGGTATCGCCGCCGACCCACGGCGCGTTGAATTGGCGTCGCTTCCACTCGGGACTGGGAAGTGTTCCGGAAACCTCTCCCGGCAGGTCAATGCCGGTTTCGGTGCCGAAACCAAACGCGTTTGCATAGTCGACAATGCGCTCCACGCCGAGGTATTCGACCCCCATGGTCCAGAAGAAGACGTTCGAGGAGTTCGCCAGTCCGCCGAAAATATTCAGGTGCCCGAAGCCCGTCTCCCGCCAGTCATTGAACACACGGTTACCCAGAACGTAGGTCCCGGTCGCGTTAACCGTTTCGTCGAGGCCGAACACTTCCTCCTCGATGACGGCGGTGGTCATGAGAATCTTCCAGGTCGACGCCGGGGGTGAGGCACTCTGAATAGCACGGTTGAGGAACGGCGAATTTGGTGAGAGCGAGACCTGTCTGAAAGCCCGCGAGCCCCCTTCCCCATAGAAGCGATTGGGATCGAAACTCGGATACGAAACCATTGCCAGGACTTCGCCCGTCGCAGGCTTGAGAACTACCGCTGAGCCGATGCGGTCCCCGAGTGCCTCCGCCGTAAGTCGCTGGATGTCGCGATCTATCGTGAGCACCAGATTGTCGCCGAGAACCGGCGGAATGTCATCCCGGCCGTTCGCCTCCACGAGCCGCCCCGACGCATCGACGGTGCGGAAACTGCGGCCCGGCTCGCCTCGCAGGAGCTCGTCATACTGCTGCTCGACTCCGCTCTTGCCGAGAACCGAGTTGGCCGTGTATCCGCGGTTAAAAAGGACCTGGAGTTCCTCGGGCGTGATATCTCCGACGTATCCGAGCACGTGTGCGAGGTCCTCGCCTTCTGTGTAGTAGCGCGTCGGCTTGCTCTGCCAGGTGACCCCGGGGTACCGGCGCGCATGCTCGGCGAGATAGGTTACCTTTCTGAAGGACACACCGCTCTGCACTTCGACCGGTCGGTACACGTTGTAGGTCTCGGAGGGAATCTTTTCCCTGATTCGCGCCACCGGAACACCGAGATAGTCGGCGACGCGCGCAAATGTCTCCTCGTGCTGTCCGGCGGGGATCTCGGCGGGATTCACATGCACCGCAAAGGAATCGGTGTTCGTGACAAGCGGAGTGTCGTAGTTTCGGTCGTAGATCTCCCCGCGCTGCGCGGGTATGACCATCGCACGGCGTTTCACGCGTTCAGCGCGGGCACTGTAGATGTAGTTGTCGACGATCTGCATGGAAAACAGATAGCCGGCATACCCGATGAAGAGTGCTGTAATGAGAACACCGAGTGCGAGTACCCGGGGCCTGGAAACCGGACCGCCTCGGGGCGAAAAACCACTCATAGCGTCGTCGACTCCCTGCGGGACTTTCTCAGCGGCTGAACCAACCTTAGCAAGGCGAACAGTATCGGTGCAAGCACCGCATTGTACCCCACCTCGACGAGGAGGCGCGGGGAAAGGGCCACCGATGAAAGGCCGTCAATTGCGAACACAGTGGCTGTAAGGCCGGCGAGAAGCGCTTTGAGTACGGTTCCAACGGTGAGAAGCAGCAGGGGCACCAGCACGGCGTCCACGAGCATACGGTTGTGCAGGACGCCGTAGAGGAAGCCCATAAGGGTTCGAAGCAGCGCGTGGAACCCCGGTGGGGCGAGAGAGAGCAGATCCTCCACGATCCCACCAACGAAGCCGCCGATTTGCCCCTCGAAGCTGCCGTTAGTCACTGAGTAGTAGGCGATGACGATAAGCGCGATATCGGGCCGCACACCGGCTATCTCGATAGCGACGAGCACATTCGTCTGCAGGACGGCAATGGCGGCGAGAATCCCTGAGTAAAGGAGCACGCGAGGGATCATTCGCTCTCCGGAGTTATCACGAAGACATACTCGAGCGTCGAAAAATCGACGATCGGGTCGATAGTCAGCTGCAACGAAGTCTCGTAGGGCTTGGCCTGTACCGAGATCACGGTCCCGATGCGGATACCTGCGGGGTAGATCGAGTTCATCCCGGAGGTCACCACCGTGGCGCCGTATCGAACGCTGCCGCGAGCCTGGGAGCTCACGTATCGCATAGTCAAGGTACCGTCCCTGCTCGGCGTTCCATGGACCAGCCCTTCGTAACGGGATTGCTGTAACCGGGCCGCCACGTAGTTCGCGCTGTCAAAGAGTGGAATCACGATAGACGTATTCCGACCCACTGTCTCGATTCGGCCAATGAGTCCCTGAGAGCCCCCCTGCACGGCGACAACCGGCATGTTCCGATTCATACCGTCAGTCGAGCCCTTGTCGATGGTGATTGCGGCGAACAGATTGGACGGGTCCTTGCCCACAATGCGGGCCGGCAGGTTGCGGTAATCGAGAGATTCGGAGAATCCGAGTACCTGCTCGAGGCGTTCCACTTCCCGTCTCAACTCCTCGACATCGGTGCGCACGCCCTCGTAACGCCTGAGCTCTTCGAGCACAGCGTCATATTGCTGCTGAAGCTCCCCGAGCTCCCGCACCGAGTTTATCGTTGAGCCGAAGAAGTCTCCGATGTGAAAGACGAGCTCCTGCACCGAGGAGACGACTGTCAGCCCGGCCTCCGCCGGCCTGAATCGCTCCCGCGCAGTGGAGACTGCGAGAAGAACGACGGAGATCAGCACCAGCACAGCAAGGAGAACACCGGCTCTGTGATCATCAATGCGTTCCCGAACGCTCACGTCACGTCTTGTGATACACGCGGCGACCCGAGTGGTTCGGTCCCCGCTCGTGGTCGAAGTACATGCCGGCGCCGAGCGCCACGCAGTTCAGCGGATCCTCCGCCTTGAATGCGGGGACACCGGTCTCATTCGCGATCAATACATCGAGGCCCTTGAGCAGCGATCCGCCGCCGGTCATGACGATGCCCCGCTCCACGATATCGGCGGCGAGCTCCGGCGGGGTCTCGCCGAGAGTTCGCTTGATCTCTTCGATGATGGCGATGATGGGCTCCTGCAGCGCCTCGCGCACCTCAACGCTGTCGATCTCGAGTCGACGCGGCAGGCCGGTGATGGCGTCGGTTCCCTTCACTTCCATTTTGTCGATGGTCTTGTCGGGCGACGCATTCCCGATGCGCTTCTTCAGCTCCTCGGCGGTGCCCTCACCGATAATCAGGTTGTGGACACCCCTGACATGCTTCATGATGGCTTCGTCGAACTCATCGCCACCGAGACGGATCGCGTTCGTTACGACCATGCCGCCAAGTGAGATCACCGAGATTTCGCTGGTTCCGCCACCGATATCAACGATCATGTGACCGGCGGGTTCGAAGATGGGAATACTCGCGCCGATAGCCGCAGCAAGGGATTCTTCGATCACTTTGACCTCGCGTGCGCCCGCCTTGTAGGCGCTCTCCTCTACCGCGCGCCGCTCGACTTCAGTGATGCAGGTGGGAACCCCGATTACCATGCGCGGCTTCACGAAGAGCCGGCGGTTGAGCACCTTGGAGATGAAATAGCGGATCATCTTTTCGGTCGTCTCGAGGTCTGCAATGACCCCGTCGCGGAGCGGCCGGATCGCGATGATATCACCGGGGGTCTTCCAGAGCATCCGGCGAGCCTCCTCGCCGACGGCGACCACCTTCTTGGTGCCCCGTTCGACGGCTACCACCGATGGCTCACTTATCACGATGCCCCGCCCTCTGATGTAGATAAGCGTGTTGCACGTACCGAGGTCTACCCCGATATCGCTTGAAAAAGCGTTGAAGAGCGATCCAACACCCATGTGTGTTTTTCCTCCGGCTTACGTGTTCCCCTGCAGACTCGTCAGTGCGCCCGCATGGTTCGGATCGATTCGAATAGTCTCGCGCCACTGCGACCGGGCGCGCACGGTGTCTCCCATCAGGTCGTACACGCGGCCCAACTGATAATGAGCTTCGGCAGACTTGGCGTTCGAGTCAATAATGAGC
>JAAAOH010000366.1 GCA_009908925.1 Spirochaetota bacterium
GTCTGCAAAGCCGTATTTCTCGCAGCGTGAGTACGATCGGCTCGAACGTCTCGCCCTTGTTCCCTTTGGTGGTGAGGAGCGTCTCTACGGTCTGCTTGTAATCGCTTCCTCACCTTATCTCTCTACCCCCTCAACGGTCCTCGACATCGCGTTCTCCGCCATTGCCCGACCCGTCAGCGCAGTACTGCTCGAGAATCGTGAGACCCGGCTGCAGGGTTCCCGCGATCGGGCCGTCCTCGATGAGTCGGAGTTGCTGGCAATCGCGGCCGAGACCCCGGAGCCGGAGCGGGGGCGCTCGGTGCTACTGCGTTTCGACATCGACGGTCTGGTCGAGCAAATCGGGGCCGGCGTGGAGGACCTCGACCAATACCGCATCCGACAAGATGTGCTGCGGGTCATTGCCGTCATGGTTGCCGAGGTCGTGACGGTCGGAATCAGCGCTGCAGGCAAGGTGATTCTCATTGTCGCAAGCGACGAAGCGCTGAGTCCGGCAATGGTGCTGCAGCAGATCAACCTGAAACTCTACGAGCTCTTCGAGGAGATCGAGAGCCCGCCGGATCTCGGCGCAACACTTCGTCCGGTTGACCATGGGAACGAGAGCGTCGACGAGGCCCTTTCCGAGCTGCTTTAGACATGTTGGAGCTCTTTCGCGCGAAGAGCGGTGATGTTACGGCGTCGGTTTCCGGCGGCCTGCTTCACTCCCGCTACGATCCGATGCGGGAGGCTGAGCGTTACCTCGACCGCGCACTCGGACGGGCCGCCGGGCGCGGGCAGGAGCTTGGAGAGGCACGGGAGTCCCTGCCGGCAACGGTTCTACTTCTCGGCCCGGGGCTCGGGTACCTGACGTCGGCGATCCGGCAGCGTCTGCCGAAATGCCATCTCATCGCAGTCTCGGCTCTCAATGCAGTCCAGCCCGATCATAAGGAGAACGTCGATGTCTACGTGGACCTGTCTAGCGGAGATCCGGCCCAGCTTCTCTCGCGTGCACTCCGTCCTGCCGATGTGAGCGGTCTCGAGCTGCTGGAGTGGGAGCCGGAGCTGCGCGCGGCACCGCATGCAGCGGCGGCGGCGCGCGCCGCCGTCCGGCAGCTCGTGGCGCGCTACAACGCGGAGGTGGCCACCACCGCATTCTTCGGACGACGGTACATCAAGAATGCTGTGCGGACCCTGCTGTTCGCGGAGGACGCGCGGACGCCTGGCCCCGGCGCGCGCCCGATCTGTATTGCAGCCTCCGGCCCCAGCCTCGAGCAGTCCTGGCGTTGGATTGCCGAAAACCGAACCGCCATGGAGGTGTGGGCACTCTCCTCGGCTACGCCTGCATTGCGCGCACGCGGCATCACTGCGGACGCCCTGGTCCACCAAGACGCGGGTTTCTATGCGACCCTCCATCTTGCGGAGACGGCACGAGACGCCGGCAGCGGGGTTTCGCGTCGGACCGGCTCGCCGGAGGCGGAGACGCCGTCGGTGTTGATGCCCTCCACGGCGGCGCTACCTCCCCGGGAGCTCCGCTCGGCGCCGATTCTCTTCGATCAAGGAACAACAATCGAGAAAGAGCTTTTCACCGCGCTCGGAATCGATCCCACACGCACAACCGAAACGGGCACTGTTGCGGCTACCGCGACGCTACTTGCTCTCGCCCGGTCGCCCGGCACCGTTTACCTGTCGGGCCTCGACCTCTCCCGCAGCGACATTCGGGCGCATGCCACCCCGCATACTCCCAGCTTGCTGCCGAGGCCTTCGGACGCACCGAAACCGAAGGTCGGAGGGCGCACGACTCAGGCCGGGACCAGGGTCGAGCGCCGCGACAGCAGCGCGCGAGAACCGAGCGGAGCCTCGACGTCTACGCCGCGTGGTTTCGAAACCTCTCCCCCGACCGCGCCCGGCGACTGCGCCGCCTGTCGCCCTCTCCGATCGACCTCGGCATAGAGGCTGTCGGGCCCGGGAATCAACCACCGGCAGCTGCGGCTACAGGTACGCGCGACGGTGTCGGCGACGCAGAAAGCGGCTCCACCGTACGAAACACCTGGGAGCCACTGCCGTTGCCGCCGCGGGGAGAGAAAATCGCGGCCCTGCGCGGCGTCGTGGAGGGTTGGCGCGGCGAGATACGAAGATTCACCGCGGCGGGCACAGACTCCAAGGGTCCCGACCAGGAGAATACGTTCTCTGAGGTCACCGGCCGCGGCGCCGAGCTTGCATACCTCATCGCGGCGGCTGACTACGTCGCAGCAGTAGCCGCGGGCCGTCGCGGCGACGAGGCCTCCCGCGCGCGCAGTCTCGAGCGGGTATGGGAGACCGCCGAGCAGCTCTTTACCCGCCTCGAAGCCATCCTCGCCAGGTTGCCGGAGCGGCAATCATGAGCATTTTTGCGGCAAACCGTGAATCCCTCGGAGGACGGCACGGCTATCTCCGCGGGCAACTCGAGGGCGTCGACCCGCGCGCGGGGATGGCGGTCGAGGAGGCACGAAGCGGTGAGCCGACTGCGCGGCTCCGATCCAACGGCGAACCGGGCCCATATCTCCACTCGCGGGTCGCTCCGCGGACCGAGGCCCGTCGGGCCGCCGGTGCGATCTCAGCTGCGGCGGGTTACGTTGCCGTGTGGGGCCCCGGGCTATTCTACGTGGTCGAGGCCCTTCTCGAGCGGCAGGAGTTGACCTATCTCTTGGTGATAGAGCCACGCGCTGCCTTCCTTCGAGCGGCCCTCGAGTCGCGGGATCTGCGCCCCGCACTGTCGGATCCGCGGCTACACATCCGAACCGGCACGGATGCCGGCCCAGATGACGCCGGGAGAGCCGTGTCGGAGACATACCTGCCGGTCATCCACGGTGCGTTTCACCTCGAGGGCTCGCGTCCCCGCGCCGAGGAATCGCGGGAAACCCTCTCGGCCGTGGGAGCGGCGGCGCGAGGACAACTTGCCGATCTTGCGGTGCAGCAGAGATTCGGCCGTCTCTGGTTCTCCAACGCGATCCGGAACCTCACGACCTTCGAGCCGGCCGCCGTCGATTTTCCCGCCGCCGCAACCATGATCGTCGCGGCGGCGGGACCTTCCCTCGAGAGCCAGGTGGCCGATCTCGACTCCGGCATTCCGATCATTTCTACCGACACCGCCGCCCCCGCGCTGCTGCAGCGCGGTATCCGGCCGGCCTCGGTCGTCTCCTTAGACTGTCAACAGGTCTCCTATCACCACCTGCTCACAGCCGGCGGCGCGCTCGCCCACGTGCCGCTCGTCGCGGATTTGAGTAGCCCGCCGACAGTGCTGCGTCACTCGGGTCCTGGCGTGCTTGCCGCTACCGCGTACCCGCTTGCCCGGCTCCTTCGTGGGCGCTTTCCCGCGCTACCCTTCATCGACGGGGCGGGAGGCAACGTCACCCAGGCGGCGATTTCAGTGGCGGTTTCCCTCGGAGCGGTGCGGATTCACCTCCTCGGCGCAGATCTCGCCTACCCCGACGGCGCTCCGTACGCGCGTGACAGCTACCTCTATCCCTATTTCCGCAGCCACGAAACTCGGCTTCACCCCACACAATCGGCGCTCATGGAGATGGTTCTCGCGGACACCCAAACCGTTTCCGCAGACGAGGCAGGTCGACGGGTGTATCGACCTCCCAAGCTATCGCGCTACCGCGAGAGCCTCGAGCGGCAAATCTCGAAACTCGAGGCCGAGGTGATCTCGGGGCCGCCTGAGGTGGCGCCGGGCCGTCGGAGCGCGTACCGCGGTAGTGAAGTTCACCACGGGAACGCGACAGGCGTCCACCGGTTCGAGGTGCCGTCAATATCAAGTCGGGTCGGCTGGCTGAAGGAATACGAAGAACAGCTCTCGGCACTCTCGATTCCGACCGGTACGGCAATGTCTCTCCTCGTCGAGGCCGGAGGTGAAGACCGCGAGCTATGGTACAGCGTTCTTCCCGCAGCTGCAGCTTTCATGGGCGAAGAGCTCGACGTGCGGCAAAGTCCCGCGGTACTCGAGACGGCGCTGCGGTGGACTGCCGAGCGACTGTCGCGGGTTCTCGCCGCTCACGCGGCGAAGCCGACGCCACCGTAGCCCACAAAGGAAACGTCGTGATGCTTCTCGTAGCTTGTTGCGTGCCCGATGAGCACGCCGCTGCGCGCGCCGCGGGTGTGGGCGAAGGTCACGGCGGTGGCCGCAGCCCCGGGTGAGCAGGCGGAGTGGTTCGAAAGCGCGTGATCGATCGCCTTGCGCGCGTCCATTGCCACGGTTGCGTCGAGAAACCCGCGGTCGTTTTCCTCACTGACCCATCTGCGGCTGTCCTCGCCGACGCCCTTCGGGGTGAATCCGAAGTTGGGGCCGTAGTGCGTGAGATCGGTCGAGCCGATCACCACGAGACGTCGACCGCTTTCCTCGGCGTAGGCAGCGAGATCTTCACCGAGCCGCAGCGCTTTTTCATCGGGCGGAGATCTCAAGTAGGCACCGCGCGCACGGGGGAAAAGGAACTTTACCATCGGGAGCTGCACTTCCACCGTGTTGTCCGGCACGGTGTCGTCGGAAATCTCCATACGACCTTCGAGGAAAGCCCTGAGCCCCGTCCCGGCCTCGATCGCGCCGAGTGGCGTCTCGTATCCCTCCTCGGGGGCCATGCGAACGGCGCTACCCTCTCGTAAATGTCCGCCCACCACGACGACAAGCTCCGGATCCGGAACGAGGCGCTGCATGGTGCGAAACGCGAGCTCGCCGGAGAAGTCCCAGCCGGCATGCGGCACTACCACCGCCTCGAAGCGGCGCTCATCGCCGGCGGCATCTTTCCATTCTTGAAGCTGCCGTCTCACTGCTTCTTCCCGCTGCGGGTACCAACCCGGCGGAAGTGTACGACCTCGAAGCATAGGGCATCACCTCCGTCTAAAACATACAAGCACGACACCCCGGGAATCAAAGGATGTGCACAAATCTCCACTTTAAGCTATAATCGGAACCATGAAGCGGGGTCCGGCACTGGTCTACACCGTGGTCACCGTCCTGTTCTTCCTTGCAGTGACCACCGTTCTCATGGTTCGGCTCGGGTCGGTGCGCGAGGCGAACCTCACTGACGCCCGAGAACGTTTTGTCCGCATCCAGACGGAAATTGTTGGTACGGCCACCGGGAACGATCTCCCGATTTCGCGAGTGGTGCAGCGGGCGTTTCGCAGCGCGAGTCCGCCCGTCGAAGGGGTAGTGGCATTTGCCGCGTACGGCCTGCGGGAAAACGTCGAGTACCTGTGGGCACGAAATCGAAGCGTTCTTGACGAGACCGGACAGGAGGGGCCCCGCTTCACCTACGACCGGGTAACCCAGGCGCGCCTCTCAGACTCGGTGCGGTTACCCGACGGCTCCTCACTCATTCTCGAGGGCGTCTACACCGTGCTCGACCGAAACGATATGTTCACGTTGCTGCGCGATGCCCTCATCGCGGTGTTGGCATTCGCCCTTATGGCAGTGATCCTGGCGGTAATCACGCTGCTGCGGCCCGCTCCTCAAGCGGCCGCGGAGGCCGGATCAGTCGGACCGGAGGCCCATGAGCGACAACCTGACGCGGCACCGCGGCACCCTGACGCGCAGGATAGCAGTGCGGCACCGAGGAATGCACCCGACAGCCGGCCGCCGGCTGGAGACGGCACCGACGGCATCGACGCCGGGCTCTTCTCGCCGCAGAGCGGGCTGAGTCCCGAGGCGCATTTGGAAAAGCGTCTCAGCCTCGAGCTCGAACGCGCAGCGGCAAACGATCAAGACTTAAGCATCTGCTTCGTCGAATATCCCAAGCTCAACCGCGGTAGCGATACCTATCGCGAGGTGGCCTCGGCGCTGCTCGGGTTCTTTGGTTTCGAAGATCTTATCTTCGAGTATGGCAGGCGCAGTTTCTGCGTCCTGTTCCCGAATATGAATCTGCACGAGGCCATCAGACTCGTCGAGGATTTCCAGCGCCGCAGCGCGGGGCCGACGGGCGCAAGCAGCGACGCAAGCGTACCACCCTCGGCCGGCCGCCCGGCCTTCGGCCTCAGCTCTCGAAACGGCCGCCTCGTGGAGGGTGGCCGTCTCATGCGCGAGGCTCGCGAGGCCCTCGGGAAAGCGCGGGAAATTCCCGGCAGGGTCATGGGCTTCAGCCCCGACCCGCAGCGCTACCGCCGTTACCTGAGCGAGACCGAGGCATAGCCCCCGGGTCAGTTGTTGTCGGCTGAGGCAACAAGGGCGTCCCGATTGCGCAACACCTGCCTGACCTGCCGGACGCCTACGGCGTAGAGATATGGCTCGCCGTCGGCCGCGGTATCCACTCCGGGCCCCTCGAGGCGCATGTAGTAGCGAGCCTCTCCGGCAGGTTCGCCTATTCTCAGCTGAAATGTCCGTCCGTTCTCGTCCTCGAAAACAAGCTCGGCCTGCGGTTCAGCAAGCCCAGGGTCAACCGAAGAGTCGGGAACGAAGGCTGCCGCCTCGAGCGCCGCTACGCGCCCGGCCCAGACCTCGACGGCGTTCCCACTGAGCTCTTCCGGCAGGTTCCCGTCGCCGGTCTCGAGCCGCCAGGAGGAGGCACCGGCGGCAGCCTCTCGGAACACGGTAAAGCTGTCCACGATACGGGTATCCGCGTCGATTCTCAGGTCGGCGTCAACCGAGAGGCGGGTAATGCCGCGGGCACTGAGATCATCGGGGAGCGGTCGCAGGTCCGACCAGTAAGGCGGCTGCCGACCAAAGTAGGAACCGATGTCACCGTCGACGATCCGGACCTCGCCCGCGCCGTCGATCCGCGCGTACATCCGTCCACCTCCTGCCGCCGCATCGCCGAAGAAAAGCCTCGCGATCTCCTCGTCGCGTTCATCGAAGAGGACGGCGACACGCGCCGCCTCCTCGTCGACCCCAAAATCCTCGAAGTACTCCTCGCCACGTGCGGCGACGCGCACCGACCTCAGTGCACCAAGGGCTTTCAGAAAGTCTTCCACGCGCTCGGCATCCGCGGGAAACAGACCTTCCCCGATGCGGACCGACCACTCCCCGTCCGCGCCTTCGCGCAGGACCGTGGCGGCGTCGGCCTCACCGGCGCCCGCTGCCGCACGGCGTCCCGAGAGCCGGATCGCCCGCGCCTCGGAGACTTGTGCCGCCGCGACCAGCGGCTCGCCGGCCACGGAAGACCTGCTCGCCCGGGAGACTCCGAGCGATCCCACGATGTAGGTCGCCAAGAGGACGACGAACACCGAGCAAAGGGTAATGAGCTTCGTTTTCGGCGTCATTACTCAGCCTCGCTCTCGTTCGGGGGTCGGTGAGCCCATTCGCGGCGCCGCATGAAGCGCACGACGCCGTAAGCGATGACGAATAGCGGCATGACGTAGATGTTTATGACCTCCGCAACCCGGACGAGGCTCCTCCTCAGCCCGGGCTCTTCAATGGCGGAGAGTCGCATGTCGCGGGTGGTGCGGGTACGAATCTGCAGTAGATCCTCGTCGTTCGAAAGCCACGTGAGGGCATTCGCCGCAAAATCCAAATTGTAGCTGCTTTCGGTATATTGGATGAGGTTGCTCGCAAAGTCGGAGTCTCCAATCACCACTACCCGTGCCTGGTCGGTTGACGTGACCGGAGAGCTCCACGCCCGCTCTTCGCCCTCTCGGGTCGGAATACGCCCGTCGGAGAAGTAGCTCTCGAGCGCGCCGGTGAGGGTCACTCCCACCACGTGCCGGCCCCGGGTCTCGGCGCGATTGCGGTCGAAGGCTGCCGGACGGCTCGGATCGAGGGGGAAGCGGTCCTGCAGCAGCCAGGACTCGGGCGAAGTTTGCAGCAGGACCTCGGCGTTCTCGGAGGTCACGGTAATCGGGGAGGCCCAGTAGAGGTCGAGCCCCGGGAAACGGGCGGTGATGGGGTGAGCGTCATCAGCCCCGGAGCCGCTGACGCTCACCCAGTGCGGATAGGGCTCGAGCGTTTGCACCGTCACCTGACCCGACGGACGGCGAAACGGGATCCGGCGGTTGACGGTATCGAGCACGAGCTCCGGCTCTACACGGGCCCCGTAGGCAGCAAGCAGATCGAGGATCGGCATGTCCTCCGGAGCGCGCGCGGTGAGGCCTCGCTGAGCGTCCACCATCACCCCCTCCACTGCAAAGAGCACGCTGCCCCCCCTCATCAGGTACTGATCGACCGGAAAGAGATCGAACCCGTCGAGGCCGGGCCCGCCGATGACGAAGAGCACGGTGACCTCCGGCGGGATCTCCTCTCCCCGACGGATCGGGCG
>JAAAOH010000029.1 GCA_009908925.1 Spirochaetota bacterium
GCCTGCTCGCGGACGGCGGTCACCAGGGCAGTGGCCTCCGCCAGGGTCTCCTTGTCGCAGCCGAGAGACTCCAGCCGCAGCAGCAGTCCGAGGCGTCGGCCGCGACGTTCCCGCAGGAGACGGTTGAGGTACTTCACCACCGACAGACGGGAGAAGGACTCCGAGAAGTAGGAAGTGGCGCTGTCCTCGAGGGTGTGAGCCTCGTCGAAGATGAGGCGATGAAACGGCGGCAGGATGGCGGTATTATGGAACCCCAGTCCACGAAGCCGCAGGGCGAGGTCGGAGAACAGCAGATGATGATTGACGACGAGCACCCGGGCCCGCGCCGCCTCCCGCCGCGCCTTCATGACGAAGCAACCCTCACGGTTACGGCACCGCAGCCCCGAGCAGGAGTCGGGGTCGGAGTTGACCCTGGACCACAACTCGCCCGAGGGATAGAAGGGAAGATCGGTTCGGCTGCCGGTGGCGGTGCTCTGCGCCCAGTCACGGATGGCGGTAAGCTCACTCGAGGGCTCGGAGAAGAGCGTCGAGTCCTCCTCGATCGCCTCATCGAGGCGGTTGAGGCAGAGATAGTTTCCCCGTCCCTTCACGAGCACAGCCTCGAGATCGGTACCGAGGAGCTTCTGAACCAGCGGCGTGTCCTTCTCCATGATCTGCTGCTGGAGGTTGATGGTCGCCGTGGATATCACGACCCGCTCGTCGTTTTGCTCGGCCCATGCGAAAGCCGGAATCAGATATGCCAGTGACTTCCCCACCCCCGTGCCCGCTTCTGCGACGCAGAGGCGGTCCTCGTTGAAGGCATCCGCCACGCGCTCCAGCATCTCGATCTGCGAGGGCCGCGGCTCGAAGTCCGTATGGAGGCGCGAGAGCCCTCCCCCGTCGTCGAGAAGCGCCGAAAGCTCTTCACCATCGATCGGCTCGGTTTCCACACCGAGGAACGGCTCGACGATGACGTAGACATCCTGCACCTCATTGTCGACGATGAAGCTACCGATACCCTGTGCCGAGAGATTCGCCGCGACGTCGAGGTCCGCCCGGCTCGGCTGCAGGCGGCCGCCGGGGTGATTGTGAACCACGACGTGACCCTGCTGCATATGGAGATCCGGGGCCGGGACGCTGTCGAGGTTTCCCCGTGCCCGAACATCGATACCGGTGATGCGGGCATCCTCATCCACGGTGCACACGAAGAGGACCTCATTCCCTCCCGTGTCGGCGATGGCTTCTTTCATGGATTCGATCACGTGCGGATCGATACGTTCGGACGCCTTCATACGCAGCTTCTTGCCGGATCATAGTGGGCGCCGGCCGCGAATGCAACCGTCGGCGGCAGCCGGCAGAAGCGGCGCCTTGACAGCCGTGCCGGCCGTCCGTAGAGTTCGCATCGGCGTGCCACAGCCGGCCACGTCGCCCGGAGGTCCGCGTGGATATTCTCGACAGACTTAGCCTGCTTCTCCGCTCGGCGCTCGACGAGTCCGCAGATTCCGACCGTCGCGCACGCACTTCGCCCGACAGGGCCGATACGGACTGGCGGGAGGCATGGAACGAGCTCGACGAGTACATGCGCCGGGCGACCGATCCGGCCGCCGGCGGGCCCGCCTCGCAGGGGAACGCGTCGAGCGGCCGGGAGACCGGCGACCGCGACCGGAGTACCACCGGCGGCGACCCGTCCGCAATGCCTGCCGACCTGCGCCGGGACTTCGAGAACCTCGAGCTTACCCCCGGCACTGCCCTCGACGAGGTGCGACGCCGGTTCAGGCGCGAGCTCGCGCGTTATCATCCGGATCGCTTCGCCGGAGACCCCGAGAAGTTCGCAACCGCCACGGCTGTCACCCGGGAGTTGATCCAAAGCTATCGGCGAATTCGGGATTACTACGGCTCGCGCCCGGAATAACCCGGGTGCTGCTTCCGGCCTGGAGCCGGACGCGGTCCGGGGCCGGGTGCATCAGCCCTCGGCGTCTCCGGCCGCCGCCGTGTCGTTGGCGGCGCCGTCGTCCGCGGCGGAGGCTTCGCCGGCGGCCGCAGGCGCGCGGCGGCCGTCGTCGAGGTGATAATCGGCGATCTTGCGATGGAGGGTCTTGCGGCCGATGCCCAACACCTCGGCGGTACGGCTCTTGTTGCCGTTATGGGCATTGAGCGTGCTTCGGATCATCTCCCGCTCGGCCTCCGCAAGCGTGGAGCCCACGG
Organism: Spirochaetota bacterium; assembly: GCA_009908925.1. Taxonomy (GTDB): domain Bacteria; phylum Spirochaetota; class Spirochaetia; order DSM-27196; family PWMO01; genus JAAAOH01. The sequence continues at coordinate 2,185 of JAAAOH010000029.1, forward strand.
AAATGCGGATGTCGTTGCTCTCCGAGTCCTGGGCGATGGACGGCGGCAGGTCATCCGGCGTGATCACGGTTCCCTTGCACATCACCACGGCGCTCTCTATGGAGTTTCTGAGCTCGCGCACATTGCCCGGCCACGAATAGTTGTACATGAGCGCCCGTGCTTTGTGATCGATGGCTTCCACCGGCTTGTTGTTCTCCTGCGCGAACTCCTTGATGAAGGCGGAGACCAGAAGCGGGATGTCTTCCTTGCGCTCGCGGAGGGGCGGGATATCGATGTTCACGACGTTGAGCCGGTAGAAGAGGTCCTCGCGGAAAGTTCCCTTTTCGATCTCAGCCTTGAGGTCCTTGTTGGTCGCAGAGATGATACGGGTGTCCACCTCAAGGGTTTCCTCGCCTCCCACGCGCTCGAACTTCTTGTCCTGCAACACGCGCAGGATCTTGATCTGCACGCTCTGTGAGATCTCGCCGATTTCGTCGAGAAAGATGCTTCCCATGTGTGAGAGCTCGAAGCGACCGCGCTTTCGGGCAACCGCGCCCGTGAACGCTCCCTTTTCGTGCCCGAAGAGCTCGCTCTCGAGGAGGGACTCGGAGAGGGCGGCACAGTGCACCTTGATGAAGGGCTTGTCCTTGCGATCGGAGAGGTTGTGCAGCGCGTCGGCGACGAGCTCTTTGCCCACTCCGCTCTCACCGGTAATGAGCACTGAAGCCTTGGTGGGCGCGACCTGGCGCACAACATCGAAGATGCGGTGCATGGCGCTCGACTTGCCGATGATGTTCGTGAAGCGACGCTGCTTATCGAGCTCCTCCTGCATCTGCCGGTGCTGCATGACGAGCTCTCGGCTCGACAGCGCCCGTCTTACCAGAAGCGAGAGCCGGTCGAGGTTAACCGGCTTCGTGAGGAAATCGTATGCACCGTCACGCATGGCCTGCACGGCGGTCTCGATCGTCCCGTGACCGGTCAGAATGATTACGGGTATGGTGGGCCACTGATCTACGACACGGCGCAGGAGCTCCTCGCCGGAGAGGCGCGGCATGCGGAGGTCGGCAATTACCAGATCGACTTCCTCCTCGTGTATGATGTCCAGCGCCTCCTGCCCGTCCTCGGCCAGGAAGATGTTGTGCCCGTCCATCTCCAGGGCCTTCCCGAGACCCTGCCGGATGTTCTTCTCGTCGTCGACGATCAGTACGTTGAACTTCATTCGCTGTCTTCTCCACTCCACTCGAGCAGGTGTTGCTCACGCTGCGGTACCGGAAACGTCAGAATGAAGCGAGTACCCTCCCCCTCCTCCGAGCGCACGCTGATCTCCCCCATGTGTTCCTTCACGACCTTGTACACCAGGGTGAGTCCAATGCCGGATCCGAAATCCCGTGTGGTGAAGTACGGCTCGAAGATCTTCTCCCGAACATCCTGGGACATGCCCTCTCCGGTATCCTCGACGATCAGCTCCACGCTGTCTCCGCGGCAGCGTGTCTTCACGCGGAGCGTGCCGCCGTTCGGCATGGCGGCCAGGGCGTTCTTTACGATATTCATCAGCGCCTGCTTGAAGTACTTGTCGTCGAGCTGCACTTTCGGCAGATCCTGCTGCAGGTCGGCTTCGAGCTCGATATCGCTCTCGTCGAGCTCGTAGCGGACAAACTCCAGGAGATCGCCCAGCACGGAGTTCATGTCCTCGTCCTCGAGCTCGACGTTCATGGGCCGAACGGCGAAGAGGAAGTCCACCACGATCTTGTTGAGGCGATTCACCTCCTCGTTGACGACATCGATGTAGCCCTGAATACGTTCCTTTTCGTCGTCGGCGAGCGCGGCGAGCTCCTTCTGTATGAGCTGGATATGGATACCGATTGAGCCCAGGGGATTCTTGATTTCGTGTGCGACGCCGGCTGCAAGCGTGGTCAGAGACGCAAGGCTCTCCGCGCGCCGCAGCCGCGCCTCTCTGCTCTTGCGCTCGGTCGCGTCCTCCACGCGAAGGATGTTTCCGGTGACGTGCCCGCTTCGTACAAGGGGAAAAAGGCTTAGCAGCAGGGTTCGCTCGCCGCCCGAGTGCTCGAGGGTGAACTCCACATCCCACACCGAGTCCTCGGCCTCGAGCGCCTCCTCCACGAAGGCGGAAATCTCCTCGTCACGGATGATCTCCCACATCTTGTGCTCGGCGAGATCTCCCGGCATGAGCGGAAGGAGGCGCTCGGCAGCTTTGTTCACCATGACGAGGTTGTGGTCGTTATCGGAGACAACGACGGCGTCGTTCATCGAGTCGAGCACGACCTGCATCTGTTCGTGTTCGGAGGCGAGGTCGTGGATAAGAGTTCGGATCTGTGTACTGTCGAGCTTGTCGAGCTTGTTCAGCGCGCGCTCAATGAACCCCCGCATCGACCTGCCTCATAGAGAAGTACAGACTCTCGCAGACCGTCGATGGATTCATATTCAGTGACTCCACCCGGAATGCCGCCTCCGCCACGAGATCACGCCACCGCGTGATTGTCTCTATTCCCACCAGCGGCCGTGCCGCACGTGCGACATCATTGGCGAGTAATCTTTGAAGCAGTGTGGTGAGCTCTTCGAAGAAGTAGCGGAATGCGTGCACGTCTGCCATCTCCTGCAGCGCCTGTTGCACATGAGCAACGCTGTCGGCGCCGTCGGCGGTGCGGGAGGAAACAACGGCCTCGATGAACGCTTCAGCGAGGGATGTTATCGGCTCCGACCCCGAGAATCCGTTGGTCAGAAAGTACTCACGGAGGGTCCCACATTCAAGCTCGGTCTCTCGAAATACCCGGCGCACCACGTCGCACTGCTCGTCGGTGCTGCGGGACGGAAACCCGTACTGCCGCACCCGCGAAATGATGGTCGGCATCACCGCCGAGCGCTGAGTGGCCAGCAACACGAAGGTGACCTCCGGCGGCGGCTCTTCCAGAGTCTTGAGCAGAGCATTCCGCGTACCACTGTTGAGGCGATCGGCGGCGTCGACAAGCACCACCTTGCGCGGCCCCGACATATGAGCCCAGAAGGAAACGTTTCGCACCGCCTGAATGGGCACGGGATCCTGAGGAAGCGCCGAAGCGAGCTTTTTCGACCGCGTGAGGAGACGCTCGGTCAGCTTTTCGAGCTCCGCCCCCTCGGGAAGCGGGAACCGGGGATCGAGGTCCTCGATGATCTCAGCCACTTCCCGGACGGCGGTCGATACCGACGCGACGCGGTTCTCCTGCCCCTGCCACAGGACTGCGTCGAAGCGTCGCAGCAGTTTCCGAACGGCGCGCAGGAAGAGGAAGCGCGTACCCTTAGAGGGATGCGCCTTGAGCGCCTCCGCACACACGGTGATTTCCTGGAGGAAGTAGTGCGTTCCGAGCAGGAGCGTATAGGGATGCACGAGCAACCGGTGCTGCCGGCAGGAATGACAGTCGCAGGTCCACTCCGCAGTACCCCTCTCGCAGGTCAGCGCGCGGGCGAGTTCGAGCGCAACCGTAGTTTTTCCGGTGTACTGCGGACCGTGGAACAGGAGCGCTGCCGGAAGCCGGTTCCCGGTGACTTCGGCGCGCAGGCGGGCCACCGGTCCCCCGTGTCCGATTACGTTTTCAAACATCGGCGGTCCTCCTGTTCAGGAACTCCGAGACGTGAGGCAGCAGCGGTACGAGGAGCTGGCCGAACACACTCCCCTCGAGCACCCTATCGGGTGGGAAGAAGGGCTGTATCTGTATGATCAGGATCATCACGAAGGTGAGAAGCAGCCCCTCGACCACACCGAGAAAGAGTCCCAGCGCGTGGTCCAGGTTCTCGAGGTGAATGTGCTCTATCAGGCGATGAAGCGCGTTCTCAAAGATCTTGACCAGAATATAGACCAGCAAAAATATGGCGAGAAAGGCCGCAACCTGGCTCCATGCTGATTCACCGAGCCACCGATTCAGGTACGCACCGACAATCCCGGAAAAGAGAACCGCCGCCGTGATACCGAGGATGAGACTTGCCATCGAGAGCAGCTCCGTCACAAACCCCCGAATGGCACCGCGGAGCGTGGTGAATACGAGAATCAGGGCGAAGACGACGTCGACCGCTACGAAGTCCACCCGCGCCCCTCCACGACATCATCGATCATGTCTGCGATTCTATCCGCTGCACCCGCTGCGTCAAACCCCGCCGCCGCAGCCCCCATCCGCCGACGCCCGCCGGCGTCGTCCAGCAGCCGGAGGACCTCCTCCCGCAACCGTTGGGGCGTCGCCTCAGCGTCGGCCAGTACCACGGCGGCGCCACGGTCGGCGAAGATACGCGCGTTTCGCAGCTGGTCGCCACGCGAGCCCGAGCGGGGCAACGGGATGAGCACGGCCGGCTTCCCCGCGAGCGAAAGCTCCCAGAGCGTCCCCGCGCCGGCGCGACATACCACGAGATCCGCGGCGGCGAGCAGATCAGCGTACTCGGTCCCGATGAAGCTTGCTGAGGCGTACCCCTCACCGTTCGCACGCGGCGCCGGATGCTCGCCGCGCTGGTGCACGACCGCGCAGAAACCGAGGAGGTCGTCGAGCACCTCGGCGAGAAGCCCGTTGATCTGTGCGGAGCCGAGGCTACCGCCCACCACGAACACCAGCGGCCGATCCGCCGGGAGATCGAAGGCACGGCGGGCGGCCTCCGGGCGGCCGGACCGCAGGTCGCCGCGCACGGGATTCCCGACGGTTATGCAGCGGGGACGGAGGCCGGCCGGAAGATAGTCGGCGGTGGAGTCGTGTGAAAGAAGCACCCGCTCGACGAGCCGGGCGTTGAGCCTCGTGGCGAGCCCGGGGTCGGAATCGGACTCGTGTGTCGCCGCCGGGATGCCGAGCACGCGGGCCGCGGCAACGACCGGGACGGTGACGTAGCCACCTTTCGAGAAGACGAAGGCGGGCTTCAGGGCGAGCAGGCGGAGCACCGCCGCCATGAAACCCGCGCCCACCTTCGCAATGTCGATGAGATTTCTGAACGAGAAGTAGCGGCGGAGTTTCCCGGCCGGGATGCCGTAGAACCGGATACCACGGTCGGCGACGAGACGACGCTCCATGCCCGAGGTGGAGCCGATCCACACGATGTCGTAGTCCCCACGCTCGCGAAGCGCGTCGGCGACCGCAAGTCCGGGAAAGACGTGGCCGGCGGTTCCTCCGCCGGTAAAAACGACTGGCTTATGCATGCTGCCCTTGAATTGCGGAGTGTTCTGAGGTAGAAGACAGTACCATGAGATTCACCCCGAATTCAATCTTCGGTCGGCTCTCGGCCTCAGCCCTTATACTGCTACTGGTATTGTTGCCGGCATTGTTCGTGCCCGTGTCCGCCTCCGCCCAGTCGCCCGGCGGGACGGCTCGCCCGCCGGCACGCGAGCTCGTATCCCATTTCTCGCGGGACAGCTACCGCGAACTCATCGCGGAGGGAAGCCTCAAGCACTTCTTTACCGACAGCGTGAACCTCGCGCTTGCACCACAGGTTCCCGGCCTGGAGAACACCCGCACTGCCCTGGAGGAAATGGAGCCCAAGATCGGCGTCGAGGCATTGTTCCTGCTGCGCGATCGTCTGGCGGGAGACAGCGAAATGGAGCGAGACCTGGCTCTCTACAATATCTTCCGTTCGGTGAGTACGATGGAGGGGATCGAGTACTACTCCGCGAGTCGCGAGCGCATGCGCATCTTCTACGAGGAATCCTATGCGGTGGCCGATCCGGACAGTCGCGAGCCCCTGCCCGACCCCACGGTTTCACAGATCCCCCGCCGCGACCGGATCCACGTATACCAGCGTGACTCGAGCTTCGGACGCAACGTCTACACGGTCGAGTATGTGCGCCGAGAAGACGCGTACCTCATGAGCATGACCAATCTCACGCGGATGTACTACGGGATATTTCCGGTGGTTGCTCCCGAGAACCTCGAGATACACCTGACCGTGGTGGAAACGGAGGAAGGGTACCTGTTCTACGGCGCCTGCGGTGTGAACGTGATCAGTCTCTTCGGCCTCGAGGACCGGGCGAAGGACAGCTTCTACAATCGCATCGAGGCCCTGTATCGC
>JAAAOH010000291.1 GCA_009908925.1 Spirochaetota bacterium
CGAGCGCTCACGCTACATGTCGTTTCGCACCACCAAGAATCTCCTCGTGTTCATCATGGCACTCATCGTGGTGGTTGCGGCGGTCAACATATCCTCGTCCCTCGTCATGCTCGTCCTCGAAAAACAGTCCGAGATAGCCATTCTCAAGAGTATCGGGGCGAGTCCGGCGGGGATCAGGCGCGTGTTCGTCCTGGCCGGGTTCTTCACCGGTGTGCTCGGCGCCGCGCTCGGGCTTGCGGTGGGATTGGCGCTTGCCGTGAACATAAACGGCGTCCTCGCGGGGATCGAGGCCCTCGCCGACTGGATACAGGGCGGTGTGTACCTTCTGCTCTCGCCCGTGGTGGACGACGTGCCCCGCAGCCTCAACGTATTTCATTCCGAGTTTTATCTGGAGACGATTCCGATCACGGTCGATCCCGCTCAGCTGTTCGCAGTGGCCGCGCTTACGGTACTGCTTGCCACCCTCGCGGCGCTCGTGCCCGCCTACCGGGCCGGACGGATCCGGCCGCTCGAGGTTATGCGGCGGCATTGAGGAGAATTGCTCAACTTGCCGTTTGAGAGAAAATACACTAAATTCCATCCGGCCAGACGGTAACCGAACGCCGGAATCCGTCACGTGTCTTTTGCATTGCCGCCGCATGCGATGTAGACTGAACACAGGGAGGCAATTTGCTGTGCAACATCTGCGGTGAACGAGAGGGCGTCATCAGGATCCAGCGGGTCTGGGGGAAGCAGACCGAAGAGCTGATGCTCTGTGAAGGCTGCGCCCTCGAGCTGGGTATCGAGCCGCAATCGACGATGCCGACGCCGAGCGTGCAGGAGTTGGTCTCCGGTGCGTTCAACGCCGACCCCGAAGCGGAGGAGGACGCCCGGTGCGACGGCTGCGGCAGGCTCTATCGCGACATCCGCCAGACGGGCGAGGTCGGCTGCGCGCAATGCTACGCCGTGTTCGAGGGGGAGATCCGATCCATCCTGGAGCGGCGCCCGAGCCCTGCGCAGCACGCTGGCAAGTATCCGGAGCGCCTCCTCATGTACAAGCGTTTCTTCGTGGATCGCGAGCGGGTGCGGCGGCGCCTGGAGGCCGCAGTGGCCGCGGAGGACTACGAGGCGGCGGCGCGTCTGCGGGATGAGCTCTCGGTCATGGACCGCGAGGTAAGTGATGGCTGACCTGAAGCACGAGACGAGCTGGTTCTCCGATCAGGGCCCGGAGCAGGACGTGGTCATGTCCTCGCGCGTGCGCCTGGCCCGCAACGTCGTGGGCTATGCCTTCCCGGGCCACATGCAGCCGCGCGAGCGGGCCGAGCTCGAAGATAGCCTGGCGGAGTACTTCTCCGACCGCGAGGAGGAGTTCGGTGCATTCGACACCGACGAGGAAGGATTCCGCGAGCTCCTCGTGGAGCGGAATTTCTTTCCGGCCGAGCCCGCCCTCGATGCGGGGCCGCTGTACCTGAGAAATGATGAGCGACTGGCCGTCCAGGTGAACAATGTCGATCATTTGCGGATTGTGAGCTTTCGTGGCGGACTGGATTTGCGCGGAGCGCTCGACGATGGCGATGAGATTGACGATAGTTTAGAAGACGAGTTTCCGGTTTCGGTTTCGCTCGAGTGGGGATATCTCACTGCACGCCTGGATGACCTCGGAACGGGGTTGCGGGCATCGACCATGCTGCACCTTCCTGCCCTGCGGCGATTGGGTCTCCTCGAGGAGGCGCTCGGTGCGGTCTGGAAGGAAGGCTTTTCGGTGCGAGGGTTCGCGCTCGAGGGCACGGAGTCGCTCGGGGATGTATATCAGCTCGCGTCCCGGCAGACGCTGGGTATCGGCGAGGAAGAGCTCGTCGAAAAACTTGAACGTGCGACGATGCAGTTGGTAAATTATGAGCGACACGTGCGGGAGAGTCTGACTGATTCCCGCAGGGGTGAAACCGAGGACGCCGTGTACCGGGCGATGGGAATACTGTCGTATTCGCGTTGCCTTACGCGGACAGAAGCATTCAGGCTACTGTCGTGGTTGAGACTGGGCGTGGCACTGGGCATGGCGCAGGAGATAACGTTGGCACAGGCAACATCGTTGTTTTTCCTCACGCAACGTTCTCATGTTGTTCACTCACTGAAGGGTTACGGCATCGATGATACACAGGAGAACGAAGACGAGCAGCGAGCGGTACTGCTACGGCGGTACCTCGAGTCACAGCGCTGACTCTGGGAGGATCTGAATGTTCAAAGGACTAACACAGCGAGCACAGAAAGTGCTGACCATACTTGCCCAGGATGAGGCAAAGCGCTTTCACTCGGACCAATTGCTCCCCGAACACATCGTTCTCGCCCTCCTCAAAGAGGGAGGCGGACTTGGATATAAAGCACTCGAGAAGGTCATGATCGACCCTGCAAAGATGCAGCTCGAGCTCGAAAAGGCTATTCCCAAGAAGCGCGGCGGATTCATCCTCGGCGATGTGCCCCCGTCACCTCGGGGCAAGAAAGTCCTCGAAGACTCCGCGGAAGAGGCGAGAAATCTCGGGCACGAGTATATCGGCACTGAACATCTTCTGCTCGCGTGCCTGCGCGAGCCGAACGGCGAAACGACGAAGTTTCTCGGCAAGCACAATGTGACCATAGAGACACTGAGAGAGGTAATTGCCGAGCTCAGCGGGTCCACCACCGGCGGTGGTGCGACGGCATCCCGGCTTCCGCAGCAGAAGAGAAAAATGCAGCAGGGACAGACAGGAAAGAAATCCACGCCGACGTTGGACGAGTTTGCACGTGATCTCACCGAACTGGCACGTGAGGACAAGCTCGATCCGGTCGTGGGGCGTGACAAGGAAATAGATCGCGTCATTCAGATACTGGCGCGTCGAACGAAGAACAACCCCGTCCTCATCGGAGAGCCCGGTGTCGGTAAAACCGCCATCGTTGAGGGGCTTGCGCAGAAGATTATCGACGGCTCGGCGCCGGAGGTACTCATCGGAAAGCGCGTGCTCACCCTCGATCTTGCGTCACTCATCGCCGGCACCAAGTACCGCGGTGAGTTCGAGGAGCGGCTGAAGCGCGTGATGAAGGAAATCATCAACGCCGGTAACGTCATCCTCTTCATCGACGAGCTCCACACCATCATTGGTGCAGGAGGCGCCGAGGGTGCCATCGACGCATCGAACATGCTCAAGCCGGCGCTTTCACGCGGGGAAATACAGTGTGTCGGCGCGACGACGCTCAACGAGTACAAGAAGTACATAGAGAAGGATGCGGCGCTCGAGCGACGGTTCCAGACCATCTTCGTCGACGAGCCGTCCGTCGAAGAGACCATCGAGATTCTGAAAGGGATCAAGGAGCGTTACGAGGACCATCACAACGTTTCCTTTACGCCGGGCGCACTCGAGGTGGCCGCGATGCTCTCGCGGCGTTACGTGCCGGATCGATTCCTGCCGGATAAGGCCATCGACCTCATCGACGAGGCAGGGTCGCGAAAGCGCATCCACAACAGCGTCCGCCCGACCGAGCTCGCCGATCTCGAGCGGCAGATCGACCGCCTGAATCAGGAGAAGCTCTCCCTGGTGAACTCCCAGAACTACGAACGCGCCGCAGCCGTCCGCGACGAGGTGCGTCAGCTGAAGGGGCGGGTCGAAGAGCTCAAGAATCAGTGGAAGGTGACACTCAAAACCGAGCAGAACGTGGTGGACTCCGACGACGTGCAGTACGTGCTCGCCGATATCACGGGCATTCCTCTGGCACGCATCGCGCAGAGCGAGCAGGAGAAACTCCTCAATATCGAGGAAGAGCTCCACAAGAGCGTCATCGGTCAGGACGACGCCATCAACGCCATCTCCTCGGCCATCCGCCGATCCCGCACCGGCCTCAGCGCGCCGGAGCGGCCCATGGGCTCGTTCATCTTCCTCGGTCCGACCGGCGTCGGCAAGACGCTTCTGGCCAAGAGCCTCGCGGAGTTCATGTTCGGCAGTGACGAGGCGCTCGTGCGAATCGACATGTCGGACTTCATGGAGAAGCACAACGTATCGCGCCTCGTGGGTGCGCCTCCGGGCTACGTCGGCTACGACGAGGGTGGGCTTCTCACCGAGAAGATCCGCCGCAAGCCCTACAGCGTCATCCTGCTCGATGAGATCGAGAAGGCGCATCCGGACGTATTCAACATCCTGCTGCAGGTTCTCGAGGAAGGGCAGTTGCAGGACAATCTCGGACACACGGTTTCGTTTCGAAACACAATCATGATCATGACGTCGAATGCCGGCGCGCGGGAGATTTCCCGCGATTCCATGGTCGGCTTTCAGACCGATGAAGACATGATGAACTACCGGGAGATCAAGTCCTCGGCGATGAATGAGCTCAGACGGCTGTTCCGTCCGGAGTTCCTCAATCGCGTCGATGAGACCGTGGTCTTCCACAGCCTGCAGCAGAGCGAGGTCAAGCGCATTCTCGAGATCCTGCTCGGCGAGGTGCAGACCCGGCTCGCGGAGAAGGAGATCGTGCTCGAGGTCACCAAGAAGGCCAAGGAGTACCTCATCAACCAGGGCTTCGACATCAAGTTTGGTGCCCGCCCGCTGCGACGGACCATACAGAAGGAGGTGGAGGATCCCCTCTCGATGGAAATCCTCAAGGGCAGGTTTCACGAAGGCAGCCACGTGGTGGTGAGCATCCGCAACGGAAAGATTCACTTCCGCGCCAAGAACACGAAGAAGACCGAGGCGCAGGTGCCGGTGGCGGCGAACTGAGTAGGGGGCGGGATTGCCCCCGAGCGGTGAGCCGGCGTGACCGGCCGGCGATCGCAGCCGGCCCGGGCGACGTCAACGCCGCAGTCGCCCGGCAGCATCAGATAGAAACAGCAGCATGCAACGACGGCGGCCCCGGAAACGGGGCCGCTTCAATTAGCGGATCCTCTCGAGCCCGTCCATGGTGTCGCGGGCGAAGAGCTCGTAGGTTTCCCGGTAGGGTACCTCAAGGGATCGCCGGCGTTCTTCCATCCGTCCCAGTATTTCGGCCGGATCGGCCTTGATTCCGCCGGTCGCGATCTCGGCTATGATCGCGTCTCTGTAGGGCTGATCACCGCGCAGGTGGACGAGATCGTCGGCGTATTCCGCCGCACGCTTTTCGATGTAGTCGAGAGGAGACGGCAACCCCCACTCCCGAACCGGGAAGTCGCCGACGGCGGCGGTCACCTCGGAGATCGAAACGCGATGTTCTCCTCCGTAGTGGAAGCGCTCGAGTAGGGCGCGCGAGGTAGCCGTTTCCACCTCGATACCCTCACGGCTGCGCATGTCCCAGGCCGCGGCACGCCACGCCTCCGGCTCGTCGCGTGAACCGTGGCCGACCCTGAAGACCACATAGAGAACATCATCCTGTTGCTCGAAAAAGGATGCCCGCACATCCAGTCCCGGGGGGCGGCCCGTCCCCAGCTCCAACAGACGCTCCAGCCGGTCCTCCCGCGAATCGTAGAGATACAGATATGTCTCGTGAAACAGATACCGGGCTCTGCCGCCGTCGGGAAAGCGTGCGATGCCACGCGGTGCGCGATAGAGCCCGTAGCTTACGAGAATGTAGAGCGATTCATCATGTTGATACCCCTCGCTGAGCTTTCGGGACGTATAGACCTCCTCGGAGCGCAGGCGGGAGCCCATGGCCGCTGTTTCCCCGGGTGCTCCGAACAACAGCAAAAGCCCGCTTATGACGGCGAGCACGGGATCCGCTCGGCGGCGGCGCCCCGTCGGATGCGGATTCGTTCGAACGCGAGACATAAACGGCACGCAAAATGGTGGGACTCGCACTATACTGACTCCTGAGCACTACAGGATGTGCCGATCTCTTGTACGCGATAGGAGGGAATCGATCATGCCGGGTCACGCCGTTATCCTTGAAGACTCCAACGGGGGGCGGGTCGCCGACCCCTCCGAGTCCCAGATCCTCAGCACGGTAGAGCAGATCGGAAACTCTCTCGACCACTGCATTCTACATCTCGGTGGCGATGAGTATCTACAGACAGCGGGCGAACGCAACCGCCTTTTCATCGAGTACTCCGACGTCGGCGGTATGTTTCGCAGCACGAAGACGGACTTCGACGCCGTCACGGTGGGCCAAATCTTTGCCGCGGCCATGCAAGGCTCGCAGGGCTGGAAGCGGGAGTACGTGTTTGATCGCACCGGCGCAGGCGCCGGCGTTGCAGATGGGGGCACGGGTGCCGAGGCGCACTCAGGGGGCGCGAGGGCTTCCGGGACTTCCGTGAAAGACCAGCTTCTGGACTCGGTCAAGAAGGGTGTGCAACAGGAGGCATCCTATGGTGTCGGGCGCATGGTTCGAGGGCTCATTCGCAATGTAACGCGGCGTCGGTAGACGCCTTAGACACCGCCTCGCAGGGCGCGCGTCCGGCCGGCGGCGTCACCGCGACGCGATCTCATCCAGTTATTGACAACTGCCTCAGCCGGCACAACAATATAGGTAGAGTCGGCGGAGGACTTCTGCGTCGACGTATCAACCTGCCAGTGATTGGCGCGCCGGCCCAAAGAGGGAGGGTAGCGCTATGTCTCGAATCGTTCATCCGTTCCGCTACGATACCCGGTCGGCGCGGATTACGGCAGCGGCGGTGCCGCCGCGGACTCCTTCGATTCTTACGCCGACGTCCTCGAGGAGCTCGGCTCCGAGGTGCCCCTCGCGCGCGACATACCGCCGTTCCCGGTACCTCCCGAAATCGAGAGCTCCGCCGCTCCCGAAGCCGAAACGGCGCGGGACATCATCGAATCGGTCAACGGCTACGACGGTGAGCTGCTGTACCCTGACGGCCTCTCACTACTCGGCGGGTCGGAGTTCGCGGCGCTGAACGTGCGCGATACTTCGGTATTGAGCTCGTCGGGCTGGCAGCGGGAGTGGCAGTCGATGCCCGGTGAGGATCTGTTTTCCGGCTGGACACCGGGATGGAGCATCGCACAGCGGATCTACAGCTGCACGACCTACATCTATAACGGCATTGACGCCTACTACGACTGGCTGAAAGACGTGGTCGTAGACCAGGGCGGGGCACTTCTGCGGTTCGAGGCCTGGGTCCGGCCCGCAGAATGGGAGGACATGTACATGTGGTACATGGCCATACATAACACGAGCGATCACTCGGGACACTGGTACCACTACAACTCAAGCGGCACGTGCACCGACAGCGGGTCGTGGTAGGCTGCGGGACGCAGAGGGCGGCGGAGCGCTCGAGGATATCAGTAAGCTGTAACCGACACGAGCATCCACCATGACACGCGATCTCCGGCCGCGAGGCGGGGCAGACGTCCGAGCCGGTCGGCGGCGGAGAGACTGTCCATTGGTGCGGAGGCGGGCTCGATCGCCACGTTGTTGTGGCTGAAGAGTCCTCCGGCATTGCACCATACGCCGTACCAGAGTGACGCTTTCGGGTCGGTGCGTACACGAACGTCAAGGCCGACCGAGGGCTGCGACAGGGCAATGCCGAGTTCACGATCGTTGTTCGGGCGTTCGAAGAAATACTTCAGGGTGCTCCCGGAATCCGGTGCCGGAAGTGTGTCGAGTCGAGGCTTGGAGCCGGGGTAGGGGTAGAGCCTGTCGTACTCGGGCATTTCCGGCGACTCGTGAGCATTCCGTACGGTATCCCAGATAGCCGGGACCTGCAGCGAGGACCCTGCTCGGAGAACGAACAGCGGGTGTGCGGCCCACATCCACGGAAGCTCCGCCTCGCCGGTGTTCTCGAGCTCGTACTCGTGCAGGACGCTTGAGGCCCTCAGGGTGGTCGTGCGACGCAGACGGTAGCCCATGGACGGACTCGTCACGCCGAGGGTTACCGAAGTTTCACCCGAAGACTGTACGACTTCCCAGGGCAGAGTCCAGACCTCTCCATGGTCGGGAATCTTTACACGTCGACCGGTCCTGTCTTCGAAACTCTCCTCGTGGATCGCGGGGAACATCTCGTCCCACCCCCACGCCTGTGATGCATCAAAGGCTATTCCGGGCGCAACGCCGGCGGCCGTCTTGTAATTGGCCGCCGTGCCCTCTCCGTCTCCGGCCGGCTGCCACAAAAGCTCGGTGGCAGTGGGCTTGTGGTAAAGCGAGGCAATTTTCGCTCCCCGCTCAGGG
>JAAAOH010000043.1 GCA_009908925.1 Spirochaetota bacterium
ACCATGGCCTCGAAGTCGATCATGTGGTAGACCGCCTGGCGGAACCGAACGTCGGAGAAGGGTTCCTCGTCGTCGGCAAAGCCGAGGTAGCGGTTGGAGAGACCCGGAACGATCTGAACGTCGAGGTTGTCTCGCGCATCGATTCGCTCGATATCCTGGGGCAGAATGTTGGTCGCAATGTGGATACCCCCCGCCAGGAGCTCGGCGGTCATCGTTTCCGCCTGGGGTATCGGTCGAAAGACAACGCGGTCGAGGGCCGGCTCACCGAGGAAGTAGTCCTCGTTCTTCTCGAGGACGATGCGATCGTCGGGTACGAATTCGACGAACTGATACGGGCCGGTCCCGATGGGGTTGCGATCGAGCTCGTCCATACCCATCTCCTCGGTGGTGTCCATCGGGATGATACCCGTGGAGGGGTTGCCCATGGCGAGGATGATCGCTGCGTAGGGTGAGCTCAGCTCGAAGCGAACCGTGTAATCATCCTCGACTACGACGTTCTCGATCTGCTGGAAGAACTCCGCGCTCGGAGATGCGTTGTCGGGGTTGAGGATCTGCTCGTAGGTGTACTGCACATCTTCGGCGGTCAGGGCCTCCCCGTTGTGAAAACTCACCCCCTCGCGAAGATTGAAGGTATAGGTGAGCCCATCGTCTGAGATCTCCCAGGACTCGGCAAGGAGAGGCTGCGGATCGCTGGAATCCTCCTTGAGGGAGACCAGCGTATCGTACATGTTTCCCGCGAGCGCCTCTGAGTAGAGATCACTTATGAGGATCGCGTTCAGGTTTGCAGGCTCCTGAGCAATACCTATCCGGAGCTCGGCAACCTCCTCCTCTGCGGACTGGGGGGCGCTCTCCTGCGCTTCCGTGCCGCCGCCCTGGGACGGCGCCTCCTGACCACCACCGCCGAAGACCATCCCTGCGGCGATCAGAAACACCATAGACGTCAAAAAAACACGCCTGGTAATTGACTGCATAATGATACCTCCTTTTAGCATCTTTATGGACCATATCGAAAGCTCGTCGTTCCGTACATCCCCCCGGGGGTCTCGGATGCCGCATCCGAATCATTCAATACCATGGACTACAGCGGCGATCTCGGTCACGATGCCCGCGGCGGCACATATGATACGGACCATCGGCAATCACGTCTTCCACCTTGCCACACAGGACAGCTCCTACGTCATAGAGATAGCGGGAGGTGTCGTGCCAACGCTGCGCTACTGGGGGCGTCGGCTCGACGCCGACCCCTCAGGCGACGCGGTCGGCGTAGCCGGCGCCGGTCCTGACGGGCGGCGCCTCGCGGAGCTGAACGTCGACGCACCCTACCGCATCAATGCGGGGAAGCGGCTGCAGCGGCTGCAGCTCGAGGGGCTTCGCCTGGAGTACGGGGTTCAGGGCTCCGGGGATTTCAGGCGCCCGGCCCTGCACGCGCTCGACGCCGAGGCATTTCCCATACCACAGCTCGTCTATCGCTCGCACCGTGTGCTCTCGGGGAAGCCCGAGCTCGCCGGGCTTCCCTCCGCACGCACAGCGGCCGGAGAAGCTACGCTGGAGCTCGAGCTTGCCGACGAGGTGTCCGGCCTGCGGGTGGTGCTCTCCTACACGCCTCACGAGTCGCAGAACATCATCGCCCGTCACGTGCGCGTCGAAAACGACGGGGAGCAGCCGCTCGTGCTCGACCGGGTGATGAGCGCCTCGGTCGGTTTCGCACCGGGGGCCCTCGACACCGTCACCCTGACGGGAGCATGGGCGGGCGAACGCCACGTTACCCGAGCGCCGCTCGCGACGGGGGTGTTTGCCACCGAGAGCACCCGCGGAACGAGCAGCCACATTGCAAATCCCTTCCTTGCCCTGGCAGAGCGAAACGCATACGAAGCCCACGGCGATGTCTATGCCGCGGTGCTCGTCTACAGCGGCAACTTCCTCGCCGAGGTAGATGCCTCACTCCCGCAGTCGCCTCGCCTGAACATCGGGATAAACCCCTTCGAGTTTCGGTGGCGGCTCGACCCGGGGGAGGCATTCACGAGCCCTGAGGCGCTCCTTGCCTACAGCGGTGACGGACTATCGGGGATGAGCCGGTGCTTTCACTCCGTCATCGCGGAGTGCATTGTGCCCGAGCACTGGACCCGGCGCGAACGCCCGGTGGTCCTCAACAGCTGGGAGGCCCAGTACTTCGAGGTGGGCGAGGAGGCGTTTCTCGAGCTCGCCGACAGCGCGGCGAAGGTCGGGGTTGAGTACGTGGTGCTCGACGACGGCTGGTTCGGTACGCGCAACGGGGATGACAGCAGCCTCGGTGACTGGCAGGAGAATCCCTGGAAGTTGCCCACTGGAATCGACGGCCTTGCACATGAGGTGCACGCGCGCGGGCTCGGCTTCGGGCTTTGGGTGGAGCCGGAGATGATCTCTCCGGTCAGTGAGCTCTACAATGCACATCCGGATTGGTGTCTCCACATACCCGGGCGCGAGCGGGGCGCGGAGGCACCGCTCGGGCGCAACCAGCTCGTCCTCGACCTCTCACGTGAAGAGGTGCAGGAGTGGATGATCGGCACCTTCTCCGAGCTCTTCGCGCGTGCCGGCCTCGACTACGTGAAATGGGATATGAACCGCTACCTCGCGCCCGTTGCGTCGCCGGCACTGTCCGCCGAACGGCGCGGCGAAGTGGCACACCGGTATGTCCTCGGGCTCTACCGGGTGCTCTCTGTTCTGCGGGGCCGCTTCCCCGATGTGCTGTTCGAGAGCTGTGCGGGCGGCGGCGGCAGGTTCGATGCCGGTATGCTTGCCTTCATGCCGCAGACCTGGACGAGCGACAATACTGATGCCGTCTCGCGGCTCTTCATTCAGTACGGAACATCCTTCGTCTTCCCGCCTGTCACCATGGGTGCCCACGTGTCGGCCGTTCCGAATCATCAGGTCGGCCGCTCGACGCCGCTTGCCACGCGTGGGGCGGTTGCCATGTCGGCGAGCTTCGGCTACGAGGCCGATCTCCGGGAGTGGAGCGATGCCGACCGCGACGAGGTACGGCGCCAGATCGAGTTCTACCGACGGTTTCGCACCCTCATCCAGTTCGGACGGTTCACCCGTCTGGAAAGTCCCTTCGAGGGCAACCGCGCCGCGTGGATGTTCACCGACGAGGGGGCGAGGCAGGTGCTCCTCTTCGTATCCCGCATCCGGGGAGAGGTCAGCGCAGCCGAGCCGCCGGTGAGACTGCGAGAGCTCGCCGCAGGCGGGCTCTACGAGGTCAGCCTCGCCTACGGTGATGCCTCGCCTTCGGGGGAGGACGGCTCCGCCCCGGCCGACGATTACGGCATGTACCGGGCCGCCGAGCTCGAGAACCACGGTTTCCCCGTGCGTCTGCCGGTGGGCGACTATGTCTCGCGAGTGTATAACCTGCACCGGGTGGACTAACCCACCCCGTGGAGCTTTCGGTAGTGGGTTGCGCTCATGCCCTCGAACCGTCTGAACACGGTCGAGAAGTAGTTGAGTGAGTCGTACCCGCAGGCGCGGCCGACCTGGGAGAGCGTGAGGTCGGGCTTCTGTATCATGAGATCCTTGCTTCGGGCGATTCGATAGGAGTTCAGATATTCGAAGGGTCGGCGGCCGGTCGCGTTCTTGAAAAGTCGGCAGAAATGCTGCGGCGTAACGCCTACTCGCTGCGAGAGATCCTCCACCTGCACGACCCGATCATAATGAGCCGAGATGTACTCGAAGGCCGGTTTGAGGCGTTCATATTTCTGTTCTACGGGCTCGTCATGGCGGGGGTGTGCATACTTCATCAAGTCGATGAGAAAATCGTAGACGAGCGCGGAGCACTCGATGCCATGCAGCGGGTCTTTGGATATCAGTCGCTTCAGCCCGTAGCGGATTCGATCGGTGAGAATCTCTCCGTTTCCGACGCCGTATACGCCCGATTCTTCGAGGCCCACGAGGTTCACGACGTCAGCTACACCGGCGCCGGCGAAGGTAAACCAGTGTACGCGCCACGGGCGCGTTCGCGGGAAGTACTCGTGGGGAACCTTCGGGTGGAGAAACATTGCGTAATGCGGCGGTACGCTCTCCTCGGTTCCGTTGACGCGGAGAACGCCTTCCCCTTCGTAGCACTGTATCCACTGAAAGTAGGGATAGCCCACCGGGCGCGTATGCGGATCGAGATCCTGATCGAAATCACAGCCGGCTCCGACGAGATAGAAGGGAAGGCGTCGCTCAGACTCGGAGACTACGGAGAAACTGAAAGTGCTCATGTCCTGCCCGGGTAGAGCCTACGCCGATATTCATATTTTCACAATACCCTTCAAATCTTTCGATTGACCGGACCTCCCGCTCGGTACATGCTCGAACCACAATCGGAACCCTAAGGAGGATCTTTTATGTTCAGGAGACTCATACCGCCGGCCGTGCTTCTATTGGCCCTTGGGCTTCTCTTCTCGTGCGCACCTGCGGAGGAAGAGGCGGAAGCACCTGCCGAGGAGGCAGAGCAACAGATCGTCATTTACAACTCGTACATGAGCGATCCCGAGCCGCGCGAGTTCGACGCCGAGGTCGTGCAGCAGTTCAACGAGCAGAACCCCAACGCTGAGATCATTCACAGTACCGTGGCCCACGAGGACTTCAAGCAGGCTATTCGCGCCTACCTGACCTCCTCAACGCCGCCGGACGTGATGACCTGGTTTGCCGGAAATAGAGCCCGGTTTTTCATCGACCGCGACCTCGTCATGGACATCAGTGATGTCTGGGAAGAGCAGGGCTGGAACGAGGACTACCCCAAGGGCTTCCAGGCGATGAGCACGGTGGACGGGAAGCAGTACTTCCTGCCGACCAACTACTACTGGTGGGCCATCTACTACAACGAGGACGTCTTCGAGCAGTACAACATCGAGATCCCCGAGACCTGGGATGAGCTCATGGCCGTCGCGGAAACCCTCAAGTCCAACGGTGTGACTCCCTTCACCGTCGGCACCAAGTACCGCTGGACCGCCGCCGCCTGGTTCGATTATCTCAACATGCGCGTCAACGGGCCACAGTTCCACATCGACCTCATGCTCGGCAAGGAAAGCTACACCGACGAGCGCGTGAAGACGGTCTTCAACGACTACTGGGCGCCGCTCATCGAGAATGACTTCTTCATCGAGGACCCGGCGTCCTACGCGTGGGCGGAGGCGATTCCGTTCATGAACAACGGCGAGGCGGCCATGTACCTCATGGGCGACTTCATCCGCGACTCCTACCCCGAGGACCAGCTGGATAAGCTGGACTTTTTCCGCTTCCCCATCATCGATCCCGACGTTCCCGTGGGTGAAGACGCACCGACAGACGGCTATTTCATGGCCGCGAACGCACAGCACGCCGAGCTCGGCAAAGAGCTTCTCGCGTACTTCGGCTCCGAAGAGGTGCAGACGAAGATGGCTGAAGACCTCGGTCGCCTGGTCACCAACAGTAACGTGTCGGACGACGTCTACAACGAAGACCAGATCAAGGGTCGCCGCATTCTCGACCGCGCCGACTACGTTGCCCAGTTCTACGACCGTGACACCACCCCCGAAATGGCGGACGCCGGTATGAACGGCTTCATGGAGTTCTGGTCCGACCCGACTCCTGCCAAGACGGACGAGATCCTGGAACGGCTCGAGCAAACCAGGCAGCGACTGTTCGAGGAAGAGTAGCCCGGAAGCTCTCACTTCGAGCTTGCAGGGCCGGCCGCCGCCGGCCGGCCCTCACATTGATTCCACTATGAACAAAGCAAGACTGCGCACGACACTGACCCCGTATCTGTTTCTCGCGTTGCCGGTGACCATCTACATGATCTGGGTCATCGGGCCGATGATATACAGCTTCTACCTGAGTCTGACTCGGTGGGACGGCTTCAGCGCCCCGCAATTCGCAGGGCTTTCGAACTTTACGCGGCTGTTTCAGGATCCGGTGTTCTACACCAGCCTCTGGAACAACCTCGAGTGGATCGCCATCTTCATGACGATTCCCATCGCGATGGGATTGTTCATCGCCATGAGTCTGAATCGAGACATCCCAGGCTCGAAGTTTTTCAAGGCATGTTTCTTCGCACCCATGGTGCTCTCGCTCGTCGTCAGCGGCCTCGTGTGGTCGTGGCTGTACAATCCCGGTTTCGGGCTCATCAACACCGTCCTGCGGCGCATCGGCCTCGAGTCCTTCGCGCGTGGGTGGCTCAGCGACCCCGCGGTGGTCATGGAGGCCGTCATTACGGTTGCCGTCTGGCGGCAGATCGGCTACGTCATGGTGCTCTACCTCGCCGGCCTTCAAAGCATAGACAAGAATCTCATCGATGCGTCTCAGGTGGACGGGGCGAACGCGGTGCAGCGCTTTTTCAACGTGATCCTCCCGCAACTCGCGCCGGTGACGGTGGTCGTCATCGTCATAAGCATTATCGACTCCCTGCGCGCCTTCGACCTTGTTTCGGTCATGACACGCGGCGGGCCGTTCAACTCTTCGAGTGTGCTTGCCAACTATATGTATATCCAGGCGTTCAACAACTACAACATGGGCTACGGCGCCGCCATCTCGGTTATCCTGTTTCTGATAAGTGGTGCGTTCATCGTGTTCTACCTCTCACGCATCGTACGGGAGGAAACCAATGGCTGACACGCGTGCCCTTTCGCCGACACTGCGCACCGTCCTGTTCGTCGTCATCGCCGTGCTCGTGGTGATATGGCTCGTTCCTCTCGTTGTAGCGGTCATTACCTCCCTGCGCACGAACGACGATATTCTCACCAACGGGTTCCTCGCGCTTCCGGAGGCCGTGTCGCTTCAGAGCTTTGCCGATGCGTGGACCCGCGGCGACCTCGACGTCTACCTCCCGAACAGCTTCATCATCACCATTCCCGCCCTCTTCGGTACCCTCGCCTTGTCCTCGCTCGGGGCCTACTCCCTCGCGCGGTTCAGGTTCAAGGGGCGGCTGCTGTTCTATTTCCTGTTCGTGGGCGGGACCATGCTGCCGTTTCAGATCCTGCTGCTGCCGGTCTTCCGGCTCTCCGACGCGCTGGGTATCTATGACACCTACATGGGTGTCATTGCCATCCATGTGGCGTTCCAGCTCGGGTTCTGTACGTTCGTACTTCGCAACTACATGATGACCGTCCCCGTTCAGCTCATGGAATCCGCGCTCCTCGACGGCGCCTCGGAGATCCGGATCTGGTGGTCCATCATGCTGCCGCTGACCGTGCCGGCCTTTGCCGCCATTGCGACGCTCGAGTTCACCTGGATCTTCAACGATTACCTCTGGGCGCTGATTCTCATCCGCAGCTCGGAGAAGATGCCGGTGACCACCGGGCTGGCCATCCTTCAGGGGCAGTACGTTCAGGACTGGACCGTGATCATCTCCGGTGCGCTCATGGCGACGGTTCCAACACTTCTGGTATTCGTGTTTCTGCAACGCTACTTCATCGCAGGACTCACCCTCGGCTCGAGCAAGTAGAAAAACGACGACGCAGATGGAAAAGACAAACGGCAGGTACGCGCTCTTCGGGAGCCCGATCACGAAACGGCAGTCTGCCGCGGTCGACCGCTGGCAGCGCATGTTCACCCGACGCTTCAACTACGATCCCGACGAGCGCTACGAGCTTCGCGTGCGTGACAACGATCTCTTCGGTGGCGAGTGGGATCTCAAGGAACTCGTCCGCGCCGAGGACGTGGGCGACGGTGAGGGCCAGGAGATCGACCCGCAGCAGCACGTCATAACGAGTACGGTGCGCATGGGCTTCGGACACTACCGCATCGCCATGGCCGGCGCGTCGTGCGCCGCGGCCATGGGCTACACGCCGGTGTGGCTGGACCTGCTCGGTATGCGGGGCATCACCTCCGACGTTATCAACTACTGTAACTCAGGCTACAGCCGGTTCTCACGTATCTCGCAGAGCAGTGACCTCTTCAATCGCCACGTCTGGGAGAAAGTCACCACCGGAGAACCCTCGCTTCCGCTTCTCAATGCGTTCCTGAACTGGTGGATCGTCGGGTGGCCCTGGCGCTTCGTGAAAACCAACATCAAAGACTACAAGATGAGCGAGCTCTTCCGGAATCTTCACGAGGCGCTGCCCCAC
>JAAAOH010000243.1 GCA_009908925.1 Spirochaetota bacterium
ATCATCCGCCACCGGCTTGCTGAGCCCCTCATCTCCACTCTGTTCCCCGGCCGCCCGCCGTTCACCGGGAAAACCTGCAGCTCGGCGCCAGAATATACCTGCAGAAGCGGCCATATCCGGTTATCATCGTTAACCGGCGGATTGGCGGGTTGAGCGGAAGGACGCCGAGGCTATAAACCTGTTCGTCACCGCAGGACGCATGATTGGCACCGACGGGCGTCCCGATACAGTCACGACCGTGGCGGATGTAACCCAGTGGACACGGCGGCGCGCCGCCGCCTAATCCATCAACCGGGGGAGGCGTACGAGAAACGTAGAGGTCTCGGCGTCCTCCACGTAGAACTCTCCGTCGTGCTGGCCGACGATTGCCGTCACTATCTGCATTCCGAGTGTTTCGCGGTTCTGGCCCAGGTAGTCGGCTGGGAGTCCCGGCCCTGAATCGCTGACTCGCGCCTCGATGTGCGTCCCCGCACTCTTCACGGACAGCGATATCCACCCGGAGTTGCCCTGCGGAACTGCGTGTTTGAGGCTGTTCAGGTGGTTTTTTACCCTGTGGTTTACCTCGCGAAGCGCATTGTGTTGGTTTTCATCCAGGTTGGACGCCAGTGAACGCCCGCGCATATCATATACGGTCGTAATCTTGTAGGGCGTGTCGTCCAGTTCCAGGCGACCGACGGTTACCAGGATGGTCCGTATCGAGCCGTCCTTTCTGACTACGCGCCACTCTCCGGTCACTTCACCCTGTTCTCTGAAAAGGAACTCGTCGTGAAGCCGTGCTGCGGCCTCTCTCTGTTCGCCCGGTACCACCATGGTGAACTCGTTCCCGAGTAACTCAGATGGGTCATAGCCGTAGGTCTTGCAGTACTCGCGGTTGACCGCGACGAACCGTCGCTGCGTGTCGGTCAAACGTCCTCACCCCCGATGATCGCTTGCGCGCCGCCCGGTCAGCTCGTTGCGCCACTCCCATCTCAGTGCCCGCAGGAGACTGAAGACCATGAGGACCATGACCAGCGTGAACGGCAGTGCCGCAACAATGGCCATTCGTTGCAGAGCTGCAAGCCCGCCCGTCATGAGGAGGGTGACCGCGGCCACCGACTGCAGGAGTCCCCAGGAGAGCTTCTTTGCCGTCGGCGGGGTAGGGTTGCCGTTGCTGGTCATCATGGCAAGTACGTAAGTGGCGGAGTCGGCCGACGTAACGAAGAATACGCTGAGAAGTGTCACCGCCACCAGACTCAATAGCGCGCCCAGTGGTAGGTAGGAGAACATCTCGAAGAGAACGAGGGTCACGTCGGACTGCGCCACGGCGGCGAGGTCGACTCCCTGGTGCAATTGAAGGTCCAGGCCCGTCGCCCCGAAGACGGCGAACCAGAGGAACGTCAGAAGGGTCGGCACGAGAAGCGCGCCCGATACGAACTCCCGGATCGTCCGTCCCCGCGATATGCTCGCAACGAAAAGGCCCACGAAGGGCGACCAGGAAATCCACCACGCCCAGTAGAAGAGTGTCCAGTCCTTCGTCCACTGGTAGCCTTCGAAGGGGTTGGTCGACAGACTGAGGCTCACGAACTGGGTGAGGTAATCCCCCACGACTGTTGTCAGCACGTTGAGAATATATGACGTAGGCCCGACAACGAGCACAAAAAGCAGGAGGGTAATGGCGATGAGCACGTTGGTTTTACTGAGGATCTGTATCCCGGTATCCAGTCCCGTCATGCTCGAGGTCAGGTAGAGCACGGTTACGACGGCGATGATGATGAAGGTGACCGTGTTGTTAATCGGCAGACCGAATACGGCGCCGAGCCCGCCGTTTATCTGAAGGGCTCCGAGGCCGAGCGAGGTGACGATACCGAACACGGTTGCAAACACGGCCAGAATGTCGATGAGCTTGCCGGGCCAGCCGAAGACCCTGTCGCCGATCAGCGGATAAAACGTGTTGGAGATGAGGGGTGCCATGCCTCGTCGAAACGAGAAATAGGCGATGGACAGGCTCATGACGATGTAGATCGCCCACGGTTGTATGCCCCAGTGGAAGTAGCTCCTCACCATCGCGAAACGGGCCGCTTCACCGCTTGCCGAATCGAGATACTGCGGCGGGTTTGCGAAGTGGCTCAGCGGCTCGGATACTCCCCAGAAGATCAGCCCGATCCCCATCCCCGCTGCAAACAGCATGCTGAACCAGCCGAAGTAACTGTACTGCGGCTTATCATTCGGACGCCCGAGCTTGAGTCTGCCGTACTTGCTGAGCGCCAGGTAGAGACTGAAGACCACGAAGCCGAAGGCTGCAAGAAGGTAGGCCCATCCGAAGTGCTCGATGATCCCTCCGTGGAGAATGGAGCTGAACTGGTCGAGCTGTTCCGGCACGAACACCCCGAGCAGGATGAAGCCGAGGACCAATGCGAGCGAAACGACGAATACAGCGGCGCCGGTGTTCATGTTCGTGCCTCCGTGGATACTTCAACGTCGCGGGGAATGATGAGGACCGAGCAGCCGACGTTGTAGCTGACCTCCTCCGTCGTCGAACCGAGTACCGGCGCGAATCCCATCACACTGTCGGCTTTGCCGAGCAGGACCAGGTCGACCGAAAGGCGGCGTGCGGCTTTGACGATCTGCCGGCGGGCCGTACCGAGTACGGCAAGCTGCTCGCTATCGGACTCGCCGAGACCGCAGTTCCGGCGCAACTCCTGCAGCTGGGTGTCCACACGTTCGCGGCGCTGCTGCTCTACGAACGGGTCGGGGCCGCGACTTCCCACGTGGAGGAACACGATCTCATCGGCCTGGAAACGCTTGTCACGAATGTAGGAGAGAATGATGTCGTCACCCCACTGGAGGGAGGTCGCGTACAACGCACGGAACCTGTCATCACGGGAGCGCCACCGCGGGGGCTCCTTGTAGACGAAGACCGGGATATCGCTCTGCCGAATGACATCCTTGACTGTGCTTCCCAGGATGGCACGGCGGAGGATGCTCTGCTTTCGAAACGACATGGCGATGTAATCCGCCTCCAGTTCTTCGGCGACGGCCACGAGCACCATTTGTCGCGAGCCGGGGCGTACGACCGTCCGAGTCGAGAATCCGTGGGTCTGGATTTGATCGGCAACGGCTGCAATACGGCGCTGATTCTGCTTCCCCGGTCCGCGTGTGTTGGGCCCGACGTGGACGAGCACAACCTCGCCGGTGCCGAGGCCCTTGAGAAATGTGCACATCGCCGCCAGCTGTTCGGGTTTCTCGCGGAAACCGACCGGTACCAGTACTCGCCTCAGCATGCTTCCTCCCTGCCCGTGGCCAAAAGTCGATACCCTCATTCTCGGCGCCTCATCGAGACACCCTGATCAGGAGCTCGGCGGATTACGCCTGACGCGCACCTTGCGAAGCATCTTGAACGCCGAGGGGCTCGTTCTCGGGTAGAGCCGGAATCCTGTTGCTCGCCTCGGCAGCGCGCGGATGACCGGCATCCGGACGAGAACAAACGCAATCAGCAGTGCCAGCACGATCGTCATGGAGAAGAAAAGCCCGGTCGGACCGAACCACCGCATGAACTGACTTCCCAGAAGAGGTCCGATGACGCTTCCGATTCCGTAGTAGATAACAATCGCGCCGGCGGCACCGACCATCTCGTGCGGTTCGAAGTGATCGTTGGCCAGCGCCACAGAGAGCGAGTAGAGCGGCATCCCGAACCCGCCGTACAGGAATACGAGCACGTAGAGCATCGTCTCGTCGGGGCGGAACATAGCGATAAGGGCTGCCGCGACGGCAGCGCTGCCGGCGCTCCACAGAATCGCGAGGCTTCGACTTTTCTTGTCCGACAACCATCCCACAGGCCATTGCAGCACGATGGTGCCGACGGAGACCAGAAGCATGAGGAGGCCGATCGCGCCATCGTCCATACCTACCTGCTGTCCGTAGAGCGGCGTCAGGCTCCATGTGGCACCGGTCATAATGCCGGCTGCGATTACGCCGACGCCGGCAAGTGGGGACTTCATAAAGGTTCTGACGAGCCGCGTGGGCTCGCGGTCGGCGTTCGGCTCCCCGGTGACCCGCATGACGGTGACCGGTATCAGACAGAACGAGATGAGCACCGAGGTAGCACCGAAGATCTCGAAACTTCCCGGCGGAAAGATCGCCAGTAGTGGCTGTCCGGCACCCATGGAAACGAGGTAGACAACGCTGTACGCGGTGAGAAGACGGCCGCGGTTGTAGTTGGTGCTCGACGAGTTCAGCCAGCTTTCGGCAACCACGAACATGACCGATAACGAGAGTCCCGTAAGCGCCCGGAATATCATCCACGCGATCGGGTGTATCAGGAGCAGATGGGCAATCGCCGACGCGGACCCCAGCGAAGCGGATGCGGCGAATGTGCGCACGTAGCCGACATTGCGAACAAGAGAAGGGGCGATCAGCGAACCGATAATGAGCCCCACGTAGTTGGCCGACATGATCAGGCCCACCGTAGAGTCCAGGAAGCCCTCGAGGCCGCCACGGAGCGAAACCGCCGATCCCTGCACGCCCATTCCGGCGCCCATGAGGAAGACCGAGAGAAGGATTGCCACAATCGTGGTTCTCGAACTGTCCGGAAGGGCCGCCGGTGTCACGCCGGCCTGATCGGTCGTCGCTGCTCCCATTCCTCAGAATGTACCAGCAGAACTGATATCGTTGCCAGTCTCTGCGCACTGCGGTATGCGGTACACCTACATGAGGTACGCGTCGTAGCGCTGATCCTGAATAGGCCTACCGAACGCCGTGGAGTAGGATTCGGATGTGAGGGTGAACCCGTGGCGCCGATAGAGCGAGATGGCGGCGTCCAGCTCACCGGCGGTCAGGAGAAACGCCCGCTCGTACCCGACCTCTCGAGCGAAATCCATCCACAGCTCTATCAGCCGTTTCCCGAGCCCTATGCCGCGGTAGTCCGGGTGGATGAGGAAGTAGCGCAGCTGAGCGGTGTTGTCCTCGCGATGCATGAGCACGAGAGAGCCTATGATCCTGCCTCCGTGCTCGGCGAGCCAGATGCGATCCCTCGAGGAATCGTAGTTCTCGAAGAATTCCGCCACTCCGTGCGCCACGTAGGTCTCGAACTGCCCGCCGAAGCCGTACTCCCGGCCGTAGAGATCCCCGTGCATGTAGATCACATAGCCGAGATCACCCGCCCTCGGCTCGGTCCGGATGGTGATTTCATCGAGCCGTGCCTTCATCGTACTCCTCCGCAAGCTTGATCCGGTTCCTTCCGGCTTCCTTCGCCCGGTAAAGCGCCTGATCGGCCCGGCGCACGAGCGACTCCTCGGTGTCGTCGGAATCGCGCTCGGCGATCCCGATGCTGATCGTGGCGTGCACCTCGTCGTCCGAGAGCTCGGCGATGCGTTCCTGGATACGCCGCGCGAGCACGCGTGCATCAGCGGCGCTCGACTCGACGAGAAGGGCGAACTCGTCGCCGCCCCAGCGGGCCAGGCAGTCTGAAACGCGGATCATCTCGCTCACGGCCGTGCTGACCCGTTGAATCACGCGGTCGCCGGTGATGTGACCGTGCTGGTCGTTGATCTCCTTCAGGTTGTCGACATCGAACATGATGAGGGACAGCAGAACGCCGGCTCGATCGCTTCTGCTTCGCGCCTCTGCGAGCCGCGCGTCGAACGCACGCCGGTTCGCGGCACCGGTGAGCTCGTCGGTTGTCGCGAGCTTCTCCAGGCGCAGGTCGAACTGGCGCATTGTGATCGCCGAGAGCGTGATTATTGCGGCTGACACGATAAGGCCGACCAGGATCGTCCGGAACAGGTTCGCGCGTGCCGAGCGCAGCGAGCGGGTCTCGTTCTGCTCGACGATGAGAAACCAGTCGAGTTCGGGCATGTACCGCGACGAAACGAGAAAGCGATTGCCGTCTTCGGTGTACTGCGCGTCCACCGGAGCATCGGACGGCGTCAGAAGCCGGTCGGCTGCGCTTCCCATCGATGCATGCTCGCGAATGCTCTGCGTCTGGATCTGCGACAGATCAGCGTGTGCCTGGATGAGCCCGTCGCGGTCCACGAGGTAGATGGTGCGGTCGTACTTCTCCTGACGGCTCCTGAGGAACCGGGCAAACCCATCCATCTCCAGACCAACCCCCGTAACCCCGAGTAGTTCGTTGGAAAAGTCCTCGAGCCGATAGTTGACAAAAATGGTGAGCCGGTCGTCTGCCGCCTCGTTCGTGTCCACGTCGATTCTGTACGGTTGGTCCGATCCGACGAAGTCGTAGTACCAGGCGTCGTGTTCGTCGTCAGGAGCTATCTGTTTCGTTACTCCGCTCTGATGGTAGTAGTTGCTCGTGCCCGCAGACACGAAGAACACCGAGAAGTAGCCATACTGCCGGCGGATCGTGTCGAGATACTCGATCAGCCGACCCGGGTCGTTCTCCCCGGCTTCCGCCCACCGAATGAGAAAGGAGTCGGATGCCATCATGGACGCGATATTGAGCGCAGGCGAGAGATCGGTCTGAATCTCCGTGTAGAGGTTCTCCTGCAGTAGAGGCAACGACGAGGACACGATTTCGTCGTGTATGGACGCTGCGACGGTCCGGTAGTTGATGACGCTCAACAAGGTAAATGAGACGATAAGCAGCGCGCTCAACACGATTAATCGGCCCGCTCTGGGAGTCATGGGGCGCAGCTTACGCCATTGGCGAGGTCGTGGCAATGCGGATGCTTGTCCATGGACGCAGAGCTGATGATGCGGTCGGTCGTGCACTATCGGGCGCCAGGGTGACTTTCATTGTTGCCGCAAGCCAAAGACGGGAGTCTCACAACCGTAAGGGCACGAGACCCTGAATCCGATTTCAACTCCATATTGCCCATATTGGACTCGATTTCGGCCTGAATCGGGGTGCTGAGCCCCGAGTTCGCAACATATGTCATATGGTGTCCGGGAAAATGTTGTGTTTCTGTTGTAACTTCCGGGGGTGCCTGGTGGCTGCGATCGACCGGGACAAGTGACCGGGTCGGCTGGTTCCATCGCTCAAGGCGCCTTTACATCAGGCGTCGGCAAGGCGTATTGTTTGCTCATGAAAGTGCGGTACGTCTATTGGCAGGAAGACGACCACTGGCTCGGCTACCTCGAAGAGTTTCGCGATTACTGGACTCAAGGAGAGTCATTGGAGGATCTCAAGGAGCATCTTCGAGACATCCACGATGACCTGTCCGACGATCGTATTCCCGAGGTACGGAGAACAGCCGAGCTGGAAGTGAATTGAAACGTCGCGATCTCGTTCGACGGCTAGAGCAAGCCGGGTGTGAGCTTATCCGCCACGGTCGGAAAGCACGATTGGTACCGCAATCCATCGGCCCGGTTGTCTCAGCCGGTACCACGGCACCGAGAAATCAACGAAGTCCTTGCCAGGCAGATTCTAAAGAAGCTTGATGCTTGAAGGCGTTCAGAGTTGCGTGCGGGCGGGATGTACATCCGCTGTTGCCGAACGCCTTTTTCGTTATCAGGCGACATGAGAAACTGACCCCCTGGCGACACGAATTCTGAACCGCCCCGGCTTTCCCGGAGACCGCAACCTGCGAGAGGATGGTGCTATGGGAAGGCAAGGCGAGTATCCTGCTGACGTCCGAAAGCGAGCGGTAAGGTTGGTTCTCGATCATCAAGGGGAGTACGAGTCCCAGTGGGCGGCGGTCACCTCGATCGCGGCGAAGGTCGGCTGCTCGCGTGAGTCGCTACGGAAGTGGATCCGCCAAGCAGAACGCGACTCAGGCAAACGCGAACGGCTGACCACCGACGAGCGAGCCCGGATGAAGGAACTCGAGCGTGAAGTTCGCGAACTGCCGAAGGCGAACGAGATCCTGCGAAAGGCGAGCGCGTATTTCGCGCGGGCGTCGAAGAGACCGGCCCACCGAAGCGATGACACGATTCATCGACAACCACCGCGGGGGAGTACGGAGTCGAGTCCATCTGTAGAGTCATACCGATCGCTCCGTCGACCTACTACGAGCAGAAGTCGCGCGATGCCGATTCATCTCGTCTGCCGGTTCGAGCACAGCGAGACGTGTTCTTCTCTGAGGAGATCCGGCGCGTATGGGAGGAGAACCG
>JAAAOH010000098.1 GCA_009908925.1 Spirochaetota bacterium
CGAAGCCTTCCACGACTCGGTTCCGATGCTCGTGATCTCGAGCCAGCTCCCCCGCTCCGTCGCCGATCAGGGGACCGGCTATCTCCACGAGCTCCGCGACTCCACCCTGCTCGCTCGCTCCGTTGCCAAGGAAAGCCGACGCGTACCGAACGCGCGTCTCATCGCCGACTACCTGACCGCCGCCTACGCCCTGTCAACCGACGGCCGCCCCGGGCCGGTCCACGTGGAAATTCCCGTAGACGTTTTGCAGCAGGAGATTGCAGCCGATGCCGCCGGGGCTTTCCGCGCCGCGGCGTCCGATCCGGCCGGGATCGATGGGCTCGCCGAGGCCATCCGCGAGACCCGGGCCGCCGGCGGGACTATTGCGTTCGTGGCGGGCGGCGGAGCCGGCGCGGCCGCCGAGCAACTGCACGGCCTCGCCGAGGCGCTCGACGCGCCGGTCGCCCAGACCCTCGCGGGAAAGGGCATCCTGCCCGACGATCATCCCCTGTGCATCGGGACCCGTCTTCACACGCCCGCGGTGCAGACGCTTTTGTCGGATACAGACCTCGTCATCGCAGTCGGCACCCAGCTTTCTGTGACCGATCTCTGGGAGACCCCGCCGTCGCTCGGACGGCGATTCGCCCAGATAAACATCGACCCGGCCGATCTCCACCGGAACTACCGCGCCGACATCGCCGTGGCCACCTCGGCCACCGCGGCCCTCGAGGCTCTGCTTGGACGCGTCACGGAGGGAGGTGCGGCAGCTCGCACCGCCAAACAGCGCGTCGCCGACACCATCGAGGCCGCAACCGCTGAGCTTCCGCACGTACTCGGCATTGATGCCGCGCGCTTCGCCGGCATGCAGCGGATCTTTGCGGCGCTCCGCGCGGCGCTGCCACAGGACGGCGTTCTGGTCACCGACATGACGAGCCCGGCCTACGTCGGCCTCAGCGAGTATCCGGCCCGCGCGCCACGAACCTTCATGCATCCGGTCGGCTACGGCACCCTGGGCTTCGCCCTCCCCGCGGCCGTCGGTATCTCCGTCGCTGAGCCCGGGACGCCGGTCTGCGTGCTCGCAGGCGACGGCGGCTTTCAGTTCACGATGCAGGAGCTCGGCGTGGCCGCGCAGGAAGAGCTCTCACTCCCGATCGTTATCTTCAACGACGCGGGCTACGGCGAGATCCGCCGCACCGAGGACGCCCGCCACCCCGGCACACGCATCGGCGTGGATCTTCTCACGCCGGATTTCGTGAAGCTCGCCGCAACCTACGGCATCGAGGGGTGCCGCGTGGCGGAGCCGGAGGAGCTCGAGCGCGAGGTTCGGGCAGCGCTGGGGCGACGCGGGCCCACCATCATCGAAATGGAGGACAGATGACACCGAAAGGCATCCGCCGCGCGGTTCATGAGGTCAGCGCCTACGTGCCCGGAAAGACCATCGAGGAGGTTAAACGGGAGTACGGGCTCTCCGACGTCGTGAAGCTCGGCTCGAACGAGAATCCCTACGGCCCATTTCCCGCCTCGCGGCGGGCCATGCAACAGGAGGTGGACAGGCTCCACTCCTACCCCGACAGCAGCTTCGAGGAGATAAAGCGGCTCCTCGGTGAGCTCCACGGAGTAAGCCCAGCCTCGGTAGCCATCTCTCACGGCGCGGGCGGCATGCTCGAGACCATCGCCCGCACCTTCATTGAGGAGGGAGACGAGGTCCTGCTGCCGGTAGAGACCTACCGACTCTACCGCGAAATCTCCCGGCTCATGGGAGGTGTCACGGTGGAGATCCCGGTGACCGCGGATTACCGCATCGACCTCGAGGCGATGGCGGAGCGGATCACTCCGCGCACCAAGCTCGCGTGGCTGTGTAACCCCAACAATCCCACCTCGACCCTCTTCGACCCCGAGGCTTATGCCGCCTTCCGCGACCGGCTTCCGGACACTGCGTGGATCGTGCTCGACGAGGCCTACGTCGAGTTTGCCGGCGAGGCGGCTCGGCCCGACGCCGTGGCCGAGCTCACAAACCACAACGTCATCGTGGTCCGCACCTTCTCCAAGGCCTACGGCCTTGCCGGAGCGCGGCTCGGCTACGCTATGGCACGGCCGGAGGTCATCCGGGTCATCGACACGGTTGCCGAGCCCTTCAATGCGAACCGCGTCGGCCTCGCCGGGGCGGCGGCAGTACTCCGCGAGGATGGGGAGGCCTACGTCCACGCCCTCGAGGCCACCCTCGCAGAGCGGGCCCGGTTGACGGAGGCGCTGCGCGGCCGCGGCTACGCGGTGGCGGAAAGCAGGACGAACTTCATCTTCTTCGACACAGGCGCCGACGCAAGCGCGCTGGCAGCACGCATGCTCGAGGGCGGGGTCATCGTGCGCTCCTGCGCCTCATGGGGCTTCCCCGCGCATCTGCGCGTGACGGTCGGCAAACCCGAACACACCGAGCGCTTTCTCGCCGTTCTGGATGCGGCGATTCGGGCGCTCCGAAAAGAGACGGTCTATGGTTGAATATCACAATGTTTCCAAGGTCTTCGAAGACGGCACCAAAGCCGTCGACGAGCTCTCCCTCACCGTCGGCAAGGGCGAGACGGTCGTCTTCATCGGCCCGAGCGGCTGCGGGAAGACGACAACCCTCAAGATGACGAACCGCCTCGAGGAGTGCTCGGGGGGGCACATCAGCATCGACGGCGAGGACATCACTACGGTCGATCCGGTGCAACTGCGCCGCGGCATCGGCTACGTCATTCAGGAAACGGGCCTGCTTCCGCACCTCACGGTGGTGGAGAACATCGCCACGGTACCGCAGCTTCTCGGCTGGCCGAAGCGACGTATCGAGGCGCGTGTTGCCGAGCTTCTCGAGCTCGCGGGCCTCCCGCCGCGCGAGTTTCGCTACCGGCTTCCATCTCAGCTTTCCGGCGGCCAGAAGCAACGCATCGGCGTTCTCCGCGCCCTCGCCGCCGAGCCGGACGTGGTGCTCATGGACGAGCCCTTCGGCGCCCTCGATCCCATTACGCGGGACCGGCTGCAGGGGGAGCTCGTGGAGCTGCAGGAGAAGCTGCACAAGACGATCATCTTCGTCACCCACGATATGGATGAGGCGCTCAAGCTCGCCGACCGTATCGTGCTCATGCGACGCGGGAAGGTCGAGCAGATCGGAAGCCCCGATGAGCTGCAGGAGAGCCCGGCGAACGACTTCGTGCGGGACTTCATCGGCGAGGACCGCCTGTCCCAGATTACCCCCGACATGTCGGTGGAGTTCCTCGTCGAGGACGCGCCGCTCGTCGTGCGACCGACCACGGCGGCCCAGGAGGTGCTCGACGGCATGGAGGATCTCGGCCGGGAGAGTGCACAGGTATGCGATTCGCGGGGACGGTGGATGGGGATGGTGTTCCTGCCCCAGGCCAAGGCGACAGCAGGCCGCGGTGGCTCGGCGCGTGATGCGATGCGCGCCGACCGCAAGCTCCGCATGAGCGAGGCCAGTATTCAGGACGCCGCACAGATGCTTGCCGATCAGTCCATTCCCATCCCCGTCCTCGACGACGAGAACATCCTCCTCGGCGTCGTCTCCGACGAGGGCGTTGCGCGAATGACCATCACCCGACTCACGCGACAGAAGCGCCGGAGTCGAACGGAGGCCGCATCATGACCGAGTTTCCCGGATTCTTCGAGCTGCTCGTCGATTTCGTCGGCAGCCAGTACGACCGCATACTGTATCTCACCTGGGAGCACATCTACATCTCGGCGGTGGCGCTCGCTATCACGGTGGGTTTCTGCATGCCCCTCGGCATCTACCTGACACGGAACGAGCGCATCGCGAACTACGTGATCGGCGTGGCAAACGTGTTTCAGACGATCCCGAGCCTCGCGCTCCTCGGCTTCCTCATCTTCGTGTTCGGCATCGGAAACGACAACGCCATCGCTGCGCTCTTTCTCTACGCGATGCTTCCGGTGCTCCAGAACACCTATATCGGGATCAAGAATGTGCCCCAGGCAACGGTACAGGCGGCGCGGGGCATGGGCATGACCGAGATGCAGATTCTCAGGCGCGTGGAGCTCCCACTCGCACTTCCGGTGATCATCGGCGGCGTGCGCGTAGCTGCGGTGTGGATCATCGGCACCGCCGCGCTCGCGGCTGCTATCGGTGGCGGGGGCCTCGGCAAGCTCATCTTCAGCGGCCTCGCCTCCATTCGCAACGAGGTCATCGTGGCCGGCGCCTTCCCCGCGACGATCCTCGCCCTCGCGGCGGATCAGGGGTTGAAGAGCCTCAGGAGTCACCTGAGGCCGGAGCATCGAGCGCGACGGCTCGCCAGAAAGGCGGACATCATCGAAAAGAAGGAGGTTTCGACGGCGACGAACTGAAAAGACGGACGAGGGCGGGCGCGGTCCCCGCATACGTATGGCCGCTCCACAGATAGAAGGAGATAGCGAATGAAGAAGTTACTTACGATTGCTCTCGTATTGATGATTACCGCAGGCACCCTTTTCGCCGGCGGACAGCAGGAAGGTGTGGTTCGGGTTGCCGCTCAGCAGGTCAACGAAACCATTATTCTCGCTCACATGGCCAGGATCCTGATCGAGGACTCCTCTGACCTCGAAGCCACCGTGAACACCGAGTTCAACGGTTCATCGGTACTGCACCAGGCCATGGTCGGGGGAGAGATCGATGTGTACCCCACGTGGACGGGGACGCAGCTTACGGGCATACTGCGATACGATGGCCCCAATCTCTCCTCGGAGGAAACCTACCGCCGCGTGAAGGAAGGTTTCGAGGAGCGATTCGGCTTCACCTGGTCGGAGCCGATGGGCTTCAACAACACCTACATTCTTGTTGTCAGCGAGGAAACCGCCGCACAGCACGGCCTCGAGACGGCCTCGGATCTGGCCGGCATCGCCGAAGACTGGGTCCTCGCCGGTGACGAGAACTTCGACACACGTCCGGACGCATATCCGGGCTGGTCCGAGCACTACGGCATCGAGTTCCGGGACGTGCTTCCGATGCAATACGGGCTGATGTACCGGGCCATCGATCAGGGCGAGGTGGACGCCGCTGCGGCCTACTCCACCGATTCCCGTATCCAGAAGATGAATCTCGTGATGCTTCCCGACGACAAGGAGTTCTTTCCCGATTACTCCGGAGCCTACGTGGTGAACGAAGCCACCCTCGAGAAGTATCCCGGTCTGCTCGACGCGCTGAACAGCCTCGGCGGGCGTATCTCCACCGCTCAGATGGGAGCGCTCAACGCGCGCTACGATGACGGGGAAGAGCCCGACGTGATCGCACGGGATTTCCTGACCCGGGAGGGGTTGATTCAGTGACAGCCTCCGGCAACTCATCTCCCCGGCCCGCCGCGGGCCGGGGGATTTCCATGCCGCTCGAGCTCGCCTCTTTCATCGGCGGCACCTGCCGCACCGACCGTGAGCCGACCGGAACCTCGATGAACCCGGCAACGGGCGAGGCCGTTGCCACCGTGGTGGAGGCGGACGCGGCCGAGGTCGACGCCGCGGTCTCGGCTGCGCGTGACGCCTACCCCGCCTGGAAAGCGATGAGCCCCGCGGATCGCGCCGGCGTACTCCTCGCGATGGCGGATCGAATGGAGGCCCAGGGCGAGCACCTCGCGCGCCTGGAGAGCATGGACACCGGGCGGGTCATAACAGAGACGCGCGACGACGTGAGCGCTACAGTGGATCAGTTTCGCTACTTCGCCGCTGCAGTACGCACCCATGAAGACGCGCTGGTGTGGCACTCCGACACCTCCTACAGCATGCTCGTGCGCGAGCCGCTGGGAGTTGTCGGGGTGGTCATCCCGTGGAACTTCCCCTTCCTGATAGCGGGCTGGAAGCTCGCCCCCGCACTTGCGGCGGGAAACACCATCGTGGCAAAGCCCTCGAGCAAGACACCGGTGACGCTCTCCGAGCTCGCGCGGCTCACCGCCGACATCCTTCCCGCCGGCGTACTGAACGTCGTGCTCGGCCCCGGCTCGAGCACCGGGGCGGCTCTCGTCGATCATCCGGGACTGCGCAAGATCGGGTTCACCGGCTCTACCGAGGTCGGCCGCGGAGTCGCTCATGCGGCCGCCGAGCGGGTAATCCCGGCGACGCTCGAGCTCGGCGGAAAGTCGGCAAACATCGTTTTTCCCGACGCACCGCTCGATCGGGCCATCGAAGCAGCCCGGGTCGGTATCCTCTACGGACAGGGACAGGTATGCAGTGCGGGCTCACGGCTGCTCGTCCACACAGACATCTACGAAGAGATCACCGCCCGGCTCGTTTCCGACTTCCAGCGCGTCTCCATCGGCGATCCCCTCGATGAGAGCCATGAAATGGGCCCGCTCATCGATGCGTCACAGGTTGAAACCGTATCGGCGTACGTCGCCCGCGGAACCGAGGAGGGTGCAAAGCTTGCCTGCGGCGGCAGCCGCCTGGAGGCCAGCGAATACGCTTCAGGATCCTACTTTGCGCCCACCCTCTTCCGCGATGTACGAAGCGACATGACCATTGCCCGTGAGGAGATTTTCGGCCCGGTGCTCGTCGTCATTCCTTTCGACGACGAGGATGATGCGATTCGCATCGCCAACGACTCATCATACGGGCTGGTCGGCGCGGTATGGACGCGTGACCTCGGGCGCGCCATGCGTGTGGCACGGGCCGTCGAGACCGGCACCATGTGGGTGAATGAGTTCAATCTGGTGCCCTCGCACAGTCCCTTCGGCGGCTATAAGCAGTCGGGGTACGGGCGGGAAGTGCACAAGATGGCCCTCGAGTCCTACTCCCAGATCAAGAATATCTACGTCGAGTTCTCCTGATCCCTCCGGTTGCGGGTCGCGCCGCAATCGGACGGGAAAAAAACGGCTTTTTTCACAGCTGAATCGGGTGTAATATATCTATCGCAACTTATCTATACGAATGCGCAGGAATGCTGCGTTCGGGTCCGTGACAGACGGCAGCGCCGTACCTGCAAGGAGGTAATCATGCCTGCAGACGTTCAACCGGCCCATCCCGATTTCACTGTCGAGCATATCGACGGCATCATCAACATGCATCAGGACGAGGCCGGCGCTCTGATTCCGGTCCTACAGGAGGTCCAGGAGTCGGTCGGCTACCTGCCTGAAGAGGCTCTTGTCCACATTTCCTCGCGCCTCGGTATCCCCTACAGCGAGGTCACCGGTGTTGTTTCCTTCTACTCCTTTTTCACGACTGTTCCGCGGGGGCGACACACGGTTAGAGCCTGCCTCGGGACCGCCTGTTACGTCCGCGGCGGGAAAGAGGTTCTCGAGAGTCTCAAACGCCACCTCGGCATCGAGGTGGGTGAGACTACCGAGGATCGAATGTTCTCCCTCGAAGTCGGACGCTGCTTCGGCGCCTGCGGACTCGCCCCGGTCGTCGTCGTCGACGAGACCGTCCACCAGCAGGTCAAACCGTCCCGCGTAGCCGAGCTCCTCGAACCCTATAGAGAGGAGGCCACCGAATGAAAATCACCTCGCCACAGGATCTCAAGACGGCGCGCGAGCGCCTCGAACAGGAGCGCAATGCGGTAAGCCGCCGCATACGGCTGTGCACCGGTGGTGGCTGTCTCGCCTCGGGCGCGGAGAAGATCCGGGCCGCCCTGGAGGCGGAGCTTGCGGGCCGAGACGGGCATGTACAGATTGCAGAGACCGGTTGTATGGGCCCCTGCGCCGCAGGTCCCGTCCTGGCGGTGGATCCCGACGGCACCTTCTACGAGGGCGTAACGCCGGAGGATGCCCGCGAGATCGTACACGATCACGTGCTTGGCGGCCGGCCCGTGGAGCGACTGCTGCACCGGAACCTCGACACGGGCGACACCGCGCGGACCGAAGAGGAGATCGACTTCTTCACCCGTCAACACAAGGTGGTGCTCAGAAACTGCGGCCAGGTGAACCCCGGGAGTCTGGGCGACTACATCGCACTCGGCGGATATGCCGGGCTTGCGAATGCGATCACCGAGTACTCGCGCGAAG
>JAAAOH010000038.1 GCA_009908925.1 Spirochaetota bacterium
GGGCATCCATCATCTCCGTGATCGACGAGTACGCCTCTGCACCCGCGCTCTCGGCCAGGGCGCGGGCCTTTTCGACATCGATATCGCACACCGCCACGACCCGCGCATTGGGGAGATACGCCCCCACGGCGAAGGCGTGCTTCTGTGCGATCTTACCGCAGCCGACCAGGGCGAAGTTCCAGGTGCTCATGTCCGTTCCTCTGTGCAGAAAGCTCTGTGTACATATCGAGAAGGTCGTGGCTGTGCTTGTGCCACCCGTATCCGGCAATGAACTCCAGGCCCCGATCCGCCTGCTGCCGCCGTCGTTCGGCATCCTCCCAGAGCCGCGCGAGGGATGCGGCCAGGCTGGATGCGCTTCCGGGCTCGAACTCCGCAATGGCCTCAGGCGGGACGTAGTGCTCGATGGTGCGAAGAGACGGCGCGACGACTGGTATGCCGAGGGCGAAGTATTCCATCATCTTCACCGGCAACATGAGTTCGGTCGCGGGGCTTCGTCGGTTGGGCACGACGCCGATCGTCATGTCGCAGAGCACGTCGGGGATCCGGTCCACCGGCACAAGCCCGTAGAATGCGACGCGCGACGCTACTCCGAGCCGGGTACTGAGGCGTTTGAGGGCATCGGTACTGTCCCCGATGCCGATGATGATCGCCTCGATGGTCGGGATGTCTTTCTGCAGAAGCGCGACGGCCTCGATGATCAGGTCCACTCCCAGGCGGTAGGAAAGCGTCCCGTGATACACCAGCCGGCACGCCTGATGGTCCGCCGTACCGGGAGTGCGGGCGCATGCTCCCGAGAAGCGGCGATGGTCGGGAACGTTCATGAGGATGCGGATCTTCGACGGGGCGACGCTGCGGGCGGTGATGACCTGCTTCTGGATCTCGTTCACCGCGACCACGGCATCCGCCAAAAGGCAGCCCAGTCGTTCCTCCATCCGCAGAGCGCGGGCCAGTGCCTGCGGCATCGCGTCGTACTTCGAGGCGAATGTCTCCACCATGGTGTCGTGGATGTCGAGCACGACCCGCGCACCCAGAAGCCGCGGAACGAACGCCGCGAGGACGAGCGCGTTCGGCATGTTGTGGACATGGATGAGCCGGGCCGATCCGAGGAGAAACAGCCTGAGACAGGCAAGCGAGGCGTACAGCAGGAACGCGGCGTAGCGCGCGAGGTATGTCACCGTGCTGTTTCCCTGATACTGTGCCTTTCCCCGCTCGATGACGCGCACCCCGGAGAGCAGGTAGGGGCGCCTCCGTCCCCGTTCCCGTGGCACGATGATGGATACCCGGTAGCCCCCGGCGGCAACGAGGGTTTCCGCCTCCCGGCGAATCCTTCCGTCACCCGAGTAGGTGGTGTAGGCGATCATGCAGATGTGGGGTGCGTCTCTGTCCATTGTGGATGAGGAGCGGCGTCGCCGGCTGCCTGTGGCGCCTCTGCGTGCAGCGCCTCTGCTTGAAGGGTCTCTGTGTGCAGCCTGCCGTGGTGGAGGGCCTGCCGCCGGTGGCCGCCGGAGGGCGTTCTGACCACCACGCTGAACGGGGGTAGGTCGGGCGCCGCTTCGGCAGTGACGACGACTCGCCTGCGCTCGCCGTCGCCGATCTCCGTGAAACGGATCGCGCGCCGGGCCCGGTACCACCGGCTCGCCTCTCCCATCGTCGTTTCCCAGACCCGGTGGGCCGCGAGGCAGCGCTTGATGCCGCGGTACACCTCGCCCCACAGGCGCTCGGGCCCGAGGCTGCGCTGGTGCCAGTTCACGACAAGAAGCCCGCCGAACTCCGCGACCCGGTCCACGATCTCTGCAGCCGCTCCGAGTGCCTCCTGCGCCGACAGACCCATACGGCCGGGGTAGAGCAGGGCCGTATCCTGCAGGTTGAGCGGAAGCTCGAGAAGGCTCCGGCAGCCGGAGGGGCGATACGATTGCGTCGTTCCGGCGCGGAAGCCCACCGCATCGTTGTAGCCGACCGACGAATCGTACAGAAATCCTGCCTCTTCCAGCACCTGCGGAGAGGAAGGCGTCTGCCAGAGCCAGTGTGTCCGGTTGCCCCGCACGCAGGAACCGGATATCTCCTCGATGCGCCGCCGCTCATCTTCACCCTGCGCGGCATCGTGCCATCCGTCGAGGCCGTGGGCGGCGATCTCACCACCGTGGGCCTGTATCAGCTGCATCGTGCCAGCCAGATCGGCCGCGTCGTAGCCAACGGCCCGGTGGAGCGGCACCGCAGAACCATCGCCGGCAACGACGCCGGCCGGCGCCGTGGCCCCCGGTGCCGAAGCCGGCGGCGCCGCAGCCCCCGGGGTCTTTGCGTGGGGTACGAAAAAAAAGGTTGAGCTTCCGGGGGGCTCGGCCTTCAGGTATTCGGCGACGCAGTCGAAAGGATCGCTCGTCAGCCCCAGGCGTGCGAGGGGCTGCGTAAGGAACGCGCCCAGGTTCCGCCCGAGGTCGGCAACCGACATTCTGCCTCTCAGTACGGCGAGGACCGATGCCACGGTCGCTCGGTAGGCGAAGCCCAGATGGGTCCGGTCCAGAAAATGCTCGCTCAACAGGTGGAAATCGACATCGTGCGTGAAGCAGGCGACGAAGCGTTTGCCTGCGGGCGCAGGTGGCACCTCGACGATCGGTACACCGGCTTCCAGTATCAGCCTGCGAAGCATCGCGATGTGCCGGTCGAGAGTCGGGACCGGCGCCTCGGAGACCGGCTGACCGGCCCTCAGGAGGGCGTCAACCAGCGCCAGCAGATCGTACCCGAAGCGGCACACCGCGGTATCGCCCGTGCTTACCCGGCGGCCCATGACCGACCCACGGGTGCCGTCGAGCAGGACGTCCTCGCCCGGGCCTTCGACCACCGCAGCTCTCGCGACCCCCGGGGCGCCCCCGGACTCTGCCCCCACGCGGAAGCCGAGCTCCGCGTCACAGGGAAGTTCGGCATCGGAGAAGTACAGGGTCAGTTTTCTCCGCCCCGGGGCCGTTTCCCCGGTCGTCGACAGCAGCACGTCATCGTCTCCGCCCTCGACAACCGGCTCCATGGGCGTCTTGAAGAGCTCTCCCAGCTCCCCGGCCGCCCACGCGTGTACGGCTGGAAACTCGAGCCCGATCATGCCGTCCTGCCGTCCTTTCCTTCGAGTTTTCGCACCACGCGGGCAGGGACACCGGCGACGACGGTGTAGGCGGGTACGTCCTTCGTTACCACGCTACCGGCGCCGACGACCGCTCCCCGTCCGATGGTCAGTCCGCAGAGAATGGTCGTGCTCGAGCCCACCGAGGCGCGGGTTTCGACCAGTGTCCGCTCGAGGGTCCAGTCCGCATCCGTCTGCATGGAACCGTCGGCGTTGACAGCGCGCGGATAGCGATCGTTTATGAAGGTGACGTTGTGGCCGATAAACACCCCGTCTTCGATG
The DNA here is from genome assembly GCA_009908925.1 of Spirochaetota bacterium. GTDB lineage: Bacteria > Spirochaetota > Spirochaetia > DSM-27196 > PWMO01 > JAAAOH01. Next base: position 3,392 of record JAAAOH010000038.1, read on the forward strand.
GTTACCCCCTCGCAGATGAAGGAATGGCTCGAGATCTTGCAGTCGCACCCGATCTGGGCGCCCCGCTGTATCTCCACGAAGGTGCCGACCCTCGTTCTGTCGCCGATGGTACATCCGTAGAGATTGCTGAAGGGATAGACCTTCACGCCTTCGCCGAGCGTGACGTCATCTGCGACCATCGGCTCAGACACGGACCTCCTCCTCCCGGGAGACTCCCGCGTTCAGCGAGATCAGTGCGCCGTCTGCGCGAAGGGACTCGGTAGTCCGCTCGAGGATCTCGACCACCCGCAGACCCTCCCGGCCGGAAGACATGCACGTGGTTCCTCCGGAAATGCAGTCGAGGAAATGCTGTGCCTCGACTTTCAGTGGCTCGACCATCTGTATGTAGGGTATGGCGATGTCACCGTAGTGGTAGGAGAAGTGGAACTCCGCGTAGGTATCGTAGTGGGGCGGCACGCACACGTGTTTGTCGTAGATGCGCACCTTCTCGATGGGCTCGGTATCGTCGTAGACGATCATCTTCTCGGTGCCGACAATCGTCATCTCTCTAATCTTGCGGGGATCGAGCCAACTGTTCTGTATGCTCACGAACTCGCCGCGGGGGAAGACGAGGCTCATGGTGGTCACATCTTCGATACCCGTGTTGAAGTGGTCGACGCCCTGGCAGCTCACGGTGCAGGGCTCCGATCCCAGCAGGTACAGAATGATGGAGATATCGTGCGGGCCGAGATCCCAGGCGACGTTGATGTCGGTCTGGAACAGACCCAGGTTGAGCCGGCGCGAGCTGATGTAGAGCACTTCGCCGATCGTCCCGGAGTCGATGAGTTCCTTCATCCGGCGCACCGGCGGCGAGTAGACGAAGGTATGACCGACCATCAGGACGACGTTCTGTTCTTCCGACAGCCGCACCAGCTCGGCAGCTTCTGCGGTGCTTGCGGCCAGAGGCTTCTCGACGAAGGTGTGTTTGCCGGCTTTGATCAGGTTTTTCGCTATCCCGAAGTGGCTGTGGACAGGTGTTGCAACGACGACCGCGTCGATCTCGGGGTCGTCTATCACGTCGCCGACGTCAGTCGTGGTCCGTATGCCGGCGTAGAGGCGTGCCATGTGCTCGAGGCGCTCGGGCTTGCTGTCGCATGCGGTCCTGACCTCACAGTCCGGGATAGTCCACAGATTGCGAAGCAGATTCGGCCCCCAGTACCCGCAGCCGATAATTGCTATCCGTACCATTGTTCGACCTCCTGTAGTCGACGCACCGGAACGTCGAGGCTCAGTCTCCCTTCGGCCTGAAGGGGATCTCCGGCGCGCTCCGGAGCGGGGGATCCCGGCTGCACGGTCGACTGAGACTCCCCGGTGGCCGCAAGGCGCCGGATCACCGACTCCAGAACCATGCCGGCGATGACCGGAATCGTCTTGAGAATGATATGGAGGTCGAGGCTGAGGGACTCGCGGTGCTCATACTCGATGTCGAGTCGAATCATCTGTTGAAAGGAGAGCCTGTTCTTGCCGCTGACCTGCCAGAGACCGGTCAGCCCCGGCAGGACGGAGAAGCGGTCGGTGTGCCATCTGAGGTATTCGCCGGCTTCGTACGGTATGCACGGCCGCGGGCCCACCAGGCTCATGTCACCTCTCAGCACGTTGAAAAGCTGCGGAAGCTCGTCTATGCACGTCTTTCGGAGCACCCGGCCACCGAAAATAATCCGCGGATCGGCGTCGTCGAGCTTGTTCATCGCCTGACCACCGGCAATGAGGGCGCGGGTATAGCTGGCATGACCGGTATCGTCACTGTTGACGTGCATGGTGCGGAACTTGAAGAAGGTGAACGGTGTGCGGCCGATCCCGACGCGCTGCTGTCGGTAGATAACCGGTCCGGGCGAGACGAGCGTCGTGAAGAGCGCGACCAGAAGGAACACCGGACTGAGGATGAGGATTCCGATTCCTGCACCGAAGAGGTCGAGTACTCGCTTCCACACCGGCGTTCTCCGCACGAACATGTGTTGCCGCTCATTCTCCGGCTGGCCCGGGTTCCGGTCCGTGTTCCTGCGCGCGTCGCCGCAGGCGCCCGGATCCGCTGCACGCGCGTTTTCGAACCATACATCGGGATACGTGTAGCAGGTCGCCGGGACGCTCCAGGCAGCCACCCACTCGGCTACGTGGTCTATCAGCACCTGTGCGCCGGTGTGCTCGGTGAAGGGCAGAAGAACTCCCACACGGTCTGCGCGGATCCATCCCACGTGATCAGTGTGGCGAACGACGCAGCACACACCTTCGACAAAGGCTCGCGTCTCCCGCGCACCCAACGCCGACGTGTCGAATGCCACCAGCGAGAGGGGTGTACCTTTCCGGTTGGATCGTGATTTCTCGTATTGAATGAGTTCCCGCAGTTGTTCTGCTGAATAGATACCGTAGAGCCGCCGTTGCTTTCGGTCGGCGACTGCGGGAAGCAACGGTCTCCATCTGGGGTGTCGCTGGTTCCCGGTCATGAGCTCCTCCTTGAGCGACCAAGAGTGGTCTTTTACATGGGGTGGCGTTTCCGAGCTTCATACACACATGGGCGTGGGAGGCTCTCCGCGCACAGTCGGCGCGAAAAATCCGCCCGGTATGAAGATGCCCGTGGCGTCGCCGTAACTGACTGCCTCAGGCTATGTCTGGAGAAAACTCAGCGAAATCCGGTCGATCAGTTGTTCCGTACGTCGGTGTCCCGCGGAAACGCGTCCTCCTGATCCGGCAAGAAGCGAAGCGGCTGGTTGAACAGCACTGCCACCCCTCCCGGCTCGTCTCTGAGGACTTTCCCTCCCACCCGGGCCGTCACATGTTCTGCGGCAGCCAACAGGTCGCGGAGTCTTCCGAACGTGAGAACCAGTTCGACCTCCACCTCCGCCCCGATGGGAACCTCGGACTCGATCACCCGGAAGTACGCACCCTTGGCGGAAATGTTCCGCGTTGTCGTCTCGAGACTCTCGTTGGTGCCCTCCACTCCGCGGAATCGAAGACGAGCCGGCACGCTCAGCGTGAATCGCTCAAGCTTCCTCTTTTCTCCCACAGTTACAAAGCCTATGCAGATGCGGGCGGCGCGCTATCGGAAGAAGGTATGCTTTGCGACTGACTTTGCATGCAGCGATTCCTAGTATGTCCTGGGTGTCGGGGGATAGCGGACTAAGACTTTCTCATGACTACAGGTGCTTGGCCGCCCACAGCGCCGCCTGCGTGCGGTTCGGAACGTTGATCTTCTTGTATATGTTATAGATGTGAGTTTTCACAGTATTAGTACTGATGCAGAGTTTCTCGGCGATCTCGTCGTTTCGGGCGCCTATTATGATCATCGCGAGGATCTCGGTCTCCCGCTGCGTCAGGCGGTCCCGACCGTCCGGGTCGTGTGCGGCCTGCGTCCGGCCATGGAGTGCTGCCCGGACGAGAACATGGCGTGAGATCCACACCTCTCCATGTGCCAGTGCCTCGACGGCCTTCGGGAGTTGTTGCAGATCCTGATTGGGGTAGAAGAAACCTCGAACGCCGGCATTCAGGGCGTCGCACTCTACTATGTGCCGGCAATCCACATTGAGCAGCGCCGGTACCACGTGCTGAGGGACGGCCCGGATATCACCGAGGTGTCGCAGTACTTCGTCCGGTTGCATGAATGTACAATCGAACAGAAGGACGGTGGGCGTATGCGCGAGGGCAGCTGCGTCGAAACAGGCCTCGACATTCTGGTAGACCGCGCACTGCGCACCGATCTCATGAGCCAGGTACGCACAAAGAGCTCGCGCCTGCACGGTATCCCGCGCGGCGAGACAGACCCTTAGTGGCTCGTCTGCACGTGTCGTCTGAGTTTGTGACCCCACAGCTACTGTTATATTCATGCACACGCAGCTTTCCAGCGGTGTTTGACGTTTTTTAGATTGTTTCCGCGCTATCTTCACGGATGCTCTTTACAGCGGCAATGCTGCTGCATACGATTCAAGCTGTGGGGACCGGTTCTGATTCCACATCATATCATTCTCCTGAATCCGATCCGCACTCGGTTCCTCCCGGACAGGAGCGAACCCTCGTCGAGAGTGTGCTGGTACAGCTTTCCATTCTTCTGCGCTACAAATGGCTCATTATCGGGCTGACGACACTCGCAGCGGTGGGCGTTCTTGCTTTCTCTATCGTCAGTCTGGTCCTGCCGCCGGCGGAAAGCCCGCTGCCCAACTACTACGAGGCCTCCGCTACGCTGCTCATCTCGGAAGACGCGGGAGGCAGCAGTGCACGATCGATGTTATCAGCGCTCGGGGTAACCGTCTCCGGTGGTGGCACAATGGACTACGGGCAGGTGGCGCAGCAGGTGGTACGCACGCGGACGTTCCTCGATCAGCTTGTCGAGGAGCACAACATAATCGATCGCTACGAGATAGAGGAAGAGGTTCGAACCCGTTCCCGTGAAGTCATTCTGAACAGCACGACAGTAAACTATCAGCCCCAGACGCGCATGATTACCGTCAGTTACCGCCACATTGATCCCGAGTTCGCGTGCCGGATGACCAACAGCACCGTCAACCATCTTCAGGAGTGGTTCCTCGCTCGCGGCGGACTAACGCGCCAGCGTGAGCTGCAGTCTCTCGAGTCGCGGATCCTCGAAGTCGAGGAAGAGATCGCACGATTAGAAGCCGAGATCCAGACCTTCCAGCGCGAGCACGGGTTCCTCGACGTTGCCGAGATCGCAGAACGTCAGTCCACCATGATTTCGGGGCTCCAGGCACAGCTTGTCGAGCTGGAGGTTCGAATACGAAATCAGCAGCGCTTCTCGCGGATCGAAGACGATCCGGCACTGGCTCGCCTCCGTGCGGAGCGCAACAATGTCGTGGGGCTGATCAATGACATCGAGAATGGGTATGCGGCCGGTGGCCGTGCCATGCCTTCGCGCAACGAGTTGCCCGAGCTTGCCCGAGAGTTCAGGCGCTTGCAGACGGATCTCGAGATTCAGCTGCGAATCTACCAGGCGATCTCCGAGCAATACGAGGTTGCCCGCCTGACGGCCGAATCCGAGCCGGTATTCGCCGTGCTCGAGCCCGCCGAAGTACCGGACCAGAAGTCGGGGCCGAGCCGCGCGGAGCTCTCGATGACGGTAACAGGCATGGCGTTTGTGGGTAGCATCGTCCTCGCCTACATCATCCATTTCCTTCGTGGAATATGGGCCGACCCAACCAAGAAGACGCTCATTTCCGAGTCGCTTCGAGGAGGTGGCTCACGCAAGTCGGAGGCCGAATGAAGCAGTTGATCGGGCGTGCCTGGTGGCGCTGTGACTGGAGAACCTGACATGCCGCGCTCTGCGTTCATGTGGCTGTTTGCCGCCGCGGTGATCGTGTTCCTCGCCGTTGCCCCGACAGGTTTCTCTCAGGTGCCTGGTGAACCGCTGACGGTGCTGCCGGGCGTGGAGCGGGGAATTGCTCCCGATACCGGGGAGGCTGCGTTCCCGGACCGGCTGTCGATAGCGCTGGCAAGTCCGGATTATCCGGTTACGCCCGGGGACACATACGAGCTGACGTTTCGCGCCGGTGGCGAGATCACCACCAGCGTGGTGATGGTCGAGAGCGACTACCAGCTCAACCTCAACATACTTGGCCTCATCAACACACGTGACATGGTTTACCCCCAGCTCCGCCAGGAAGTCGAGCAGATGGTTCGCGATGCATATCCCCAGAGTATGCCCTCATTCAGACTCATCGCCGTCGGACTCTTCGAGGTTACCGTTCGCGGTGCAATCGAGGAGACCACGAGGTCCACGGCATGGGGGCTTTCGCGAGTGAGTAGCATCGTTCAGCCGCTCTTCCGTTCGTTCTCATCGACACGACGTGTTCTCCTGGAGTCCCGTGGCCGCTCGCCGCGGACATTCGATCTCTTCCGCGCCATCAATTCCGGCGCCACCGAAGAGGACCCCCGACTGAAACCGGGCGATTCCGTCCGCGTGCTGCCGGTGGGGCCGCTGGTCACAGTGCGCGGCGAAGTCAACGAGCCCGGTCGCTACGAGATTCTCCCCGGAGAGACCTTGACGAACGCCATTACGCACGCCCGTGGGTTCACGCGCGATGCCGACCGAAGCGCCGTTCAGCTTGCCCGCCTGCAGGACGGGCGCTCATCCATCGAAGTGTACGACCTCAGTGGCGGCGCCGCGGAGAGCCCGATTCTTCGCGACGGCGATCAGATCAGGGTGGATACCTCCCTTCGCGACCGCGCCTTTGTGTTCGTCGAAGGAGCGCTTCAAATCGAAGAGGCGGCTGCTCCGACGACGCAGACAGTGGAAATCATCGAGGAAGACCTTCAGGACATAGAGATGAGCTACGTCAGAATCGCCGAGTTGCACTACGAGGGCCTCCTGCTGTCGGATCTCCTCTCGCAGTTGAGGGACCGCATAACCAGCTTTGCGGACCTCGGCAGGACAGCGGTTATCCGCGATAGGACCGGCGACGTCGTCGAGGTGGACGCCTCGCGACTGCTCTACGGAGGACGACGTGGCGAAGATGTCATTCTCGAGCCCTTCGACACCATCTTCATTCCTTCACGGCGGGTTTCCGTCCTCGTCTCCGGCCCCGTCGGAGAGCCCGGCCTCTATCTCTACGTTCCGGGCCAAAGCGCCGAGTACTACATCCGCCGTGCCGGTGGCTATGACCGCGAGGTGAGCGCCACGGGCGAGTACATGATTCTCGACAGCGCGGGCAACGAGCGCCCCCGGGGCAGTAGGGTGCAACCCGGGGACCGCGTCGAAGTACAGCGGAACAACTTCGTCTATCAGTTCAATCGCCACTTCCCAGTCATCATCTCGGGCCTGACCATTGTCACAACTGTCATATCCGTCCTCACCCTCATCAATCAGTAAGGTCACCAGACTCATGGTCGCCGCGGTCGCGGGCGTCGTGCTCGGCGCGTGCGCAACACCCGGGCCCGCCGGCGTGTCCGCGGGTCCGGCGAGTGTGGGCCCGGCGGAGACACCGCTCCGCGTTGTCACCTACAACGTCGGCGGCGCCGTTTCCGGACCCACGCCGCCCGAGGTCGTGGCAGGCGCGCTCGCGGAGCCTCCGCCGGCCGACATCTACGTTCTGCAGGAGATATGGAGCAGGGAGCATCTGCGGGGTATCGCCGCGGCGCTTGCGCCCCTCTACCACGCCGCCTACGCGCCGACCCTGCGCATCGGAATCCTTTCCGCGCTGCCCCTTTCCGACTGTCGGGTCTTTCAGCCCCGTGGGGCCTCTGCGAAGTACGGGGCGTTTCGCTGCGAGGTGTCGTCGCTCGCCGTGGCGGGCGTCCACCTCGATCCCATCGACAAGGAGCGAACCGAGTCGGGTTTTGTCCGCATGGGTTTCGTGCGAAGCGCTCGCGCGGTACTTCGTGAGGTGTTTACCTCCACCTCCCGCAGCCGGGCGGCGCGTGAGGTCACGTTTTGGCTCTCAACCTGGGACGATGAGCGCGCGATCGTGGCGGGAGACTTCAATACCGTGCCCTTTACCCGAACTATCCGCCACATGAACCGGAACTTCGATGAGGTGCTTCGCGGCACTGGCGATTACCTCGACGGCACCTACTGGAAGGTGGACGGGCGCATCCTGCCGCGCATCGACTTCATCTTCTACGCCGGCGCCCTCGAGCGCGTGGACGCAGGCATCATTGAGGAGCAGGCGGGGGATCACTATCCGGTGGTCGCTGAGTTCCTGCTTCGGTAGGGCTGGGGAAGCCGTCGTACGGTGGAGTTCACACGCTCATTGCGGGCGTGCGAACGTCACCCCGACTTCCACGCCGCCTGCCACGGCGCCGTCTGCGCCGTAGCGAAAGGTGCCGAGGGCGCTCAGTACGTAGTCTCCGGCGCCGGGGCGAATGACGGGCCCGAGGGAGCCCTCGTAGGTGAAGCTGCGGTCGAGGTCTTCGGTCGGGTAGCGCTGGAGTTCCGTTATGCCGGCGAGATCGCTCTCGGTCGGTGAAGAACCCAGCGCCGTCGTATACCGATCCCAGCCGAGGCGCGCTCCGGCGCCGGTGCGGATGGCTACCGCCGGAGAGAAGTGAAAGTCCCGCCACACGCCGCCGGAGATGGTGTAGCCGCGGCCGTCGCGCAGCAGCTCGTAGTCAGTGAAGCGATTCTCGAGGTAGTCACTCTGCACGCGCGAGAGATAGTAGCTGAAGGCGAGCGAGAGTGAGAACGGAAAGCCCTCGCTCTGGCGGGCGAGGAGGCCGCGGAGGAGAAAGTTCATGCGGGACTCCTCGGAGGCTGTGCCTTCGAGGTCGGAGTAGAACATCCCCGCGTCGAATCCGACATCGAGGCGCCCGGCGATGGCGTAGGCAAAGCCGCCGCCCGATCCTTCGAGCCCCTCGTCGTTGAATAGCCCGTAACCGAGGAGCCGCAAACCGTTCTGCCGGCCGCTCACGTCGAGGCTCTGGGCCTCGAGTCCTGGTGCCATGCCCGCGGCAAAGGCGACGGCGGCGCACAGGGCGAGAATAGTTCGGACAGGCGATTTCATTATGAACCCCTGTAATGAAGCTTAGTCCGCGGTGTATCCCCGGTCAAGCGAAACGTTTGATATTCAGTATGTGCTGGACTATACTCTGCCTCCGGCAGCCCGCACGCAGCACTTCAGAAACCTGGAACGAAAATGTAAGAGGGGAGAGGCATGAGTCGATCGCTACAGTCCGTTCTGGTCACCGGAGGATCCGGGTTCATCGGGGCCAACTTCATCCGCTATCTCTTCGAGCAGCCTTCGTTCACCGGGCAGGTGGTAAACCTCGACGCGCTGACCTATGCCGGAAACCCGGCGAACCTCGCAGACCTTGCCGATGCCTACGGCGGGAGCCGCTACCACTTCAAGCGCGGCGATATCAGGGATTTCGAGACGCTCGCGGACATCTTCTCCCGCTACGAGATCGACACCGTTGTGCACTTTGCCGCCGAATCCCACGTGGACCGCTCCATCCTCGGCCCGCGGGTGTTCATAGAGACGAACGTGCTCGGCACCTCCAATCTCCTCGAGGCCGCGCGGGCTGCGTGGAAGGACCGCGCCGACGTGCTCTTCCATCACGTGAGTACCGACGAGGTCTTCGGCTCCCTCGGTGAGGCCGGATTCTTCAGCGAGGAAACCCTCTACGATCCGAAGAGCCCGTACTCCGCCTCCAAGGCGGGATCCGATCACCTGGTGCGCTCCTGGGCCCACACCTACGGCCTGCCGGCAACCATTTCCAACTGCACCAACAATTACGGCCCCTATCAGTTTCCCGAGAAGATGATCCCGATCATGATCCTGAACATCCTCGAGGGAAAGCCGCTGCCGGTTTACGGCGACGGAAAGAACATCCGCGACTGGCTCTATGTAACCGATCACGCGGAGGCCATCTGGATGATCATGAACGCCGGTGGGGCGGGGGAAACCTATCTTGTCGGCGGGGAGAACGAGTGGGAGAACCTCACCCTCGTCGAAACCCTCTGCGACAAAGTCGCCGCCGCCGCGGGGCGCCCGGCATCGAAGGCGCGAGAGCTCATCACCTTTGTCTCCGATCGGCCCGGCCATGATAGGAGATATGCTGTTGATTGTCGTAAGGTGAAGAACGAGCTCGGATGGGCGCAGCGTCACAGTTTTTCTGAAGGTCTTGATGCAACGATACGCTGGTACATGGAGAACACCGAGTGGGTGGAACAGGTTCGCTCGGGAGAGTACCAGAAGTGGATAGAGGACAATTACGGACGGCGGTAGCCCGTCCCCTGTTTGCTTTCGCGCTGGTGGTGGGCGTTGGGCTCGGGCTGTCTTCCTGTCGGATGATCTTTACCGACACGGGGCCGCTGGAGGTGGTCAGAACGGGCACCAGCGTGACGCTCTCCTGGGACGCCGCCTCCGAGGATTCCTCGCTGTCCGAGCTTTCCTCGGCAATTTCGCGTTACGAGATCCACTATCGGGTGTTCGGCACCCGCGAGTGGCGTCGACTCGGCACCACCGCCGGTCCCGATCCTGTCTACACCGTACGCTGGCCTGCCCTCTTTTACGGAGAATACGAGTTTGCCGTCCGCTCGGTGAGAAACGACGGGCTGGTCTCCGAGTTGCACACCTCCACCGACTACGACGCCTGGCCCACCGGCGGCTGGTATCTCAACTGGAAGCCGTGAGAGAGTACAGAGACTGCAGGAGGAGTGCCCTGAATGAAATGGCGAATCTGGTACGTGATGGTAACCGTTATCTTTCTTGCAACCGCGCCGGTGTGGTCTCAGGAGGAGGCCGAGGCCCCGGCAGACGGGGCGCCTGAGGCCGGGGCGCCGGATGCCGCGGCCGCGGAGGCTGCAGAGGACGAGCAGTCGGGCCGCGAGATGACACCGGGGTTCATCTTCAACGCGAGCAATCTCCTCCTCGATCTCAATGCGTACCAGGGCGGTGTGGGTGGCAAGCTCGATTTCGGCGACTATGCGCTGCGGGCCTTGTTGAGCTTTCAGCTCGCAAACTCACAGGCGGAGTCGACGCAGAACGACATCGACCTCACCCTCGGTATCGCTGCAGAGTTCCCGTTTTTCCAGGGCCGAGTCTCTCCCTACTGGGGCGGGTTCATCGACGGTACCGTCACGAGCGAGAAGAGGGAATCCGCGGCCGGCGACGTGTCTTCGACTCTCGTGCTCTCCGGGTCGGTGGGGCCCCTCCTCGGTGCGGAGCTCGCCATCTTCGACTTTCTCTCGGCCTTTGCCGAATATCAGCTGTCCTTCGGTATATCCCGCACGACGACCGAGGACGAAGCGACCGATACTTCCGACGAGACGACGAACTACAATCTGGCGACCGAGCTCGGCAACGCCGGATCCCTCGGGATCGTGATCTACCTCAAAGAGAAGCCGATGGATGAGTCTATCGGGCTGCGCGGCGCCGGCGATGATGGCGGCGACGAAGCGGCCGGAGATGGCGACGCGGAGTAGCGCGGCGCCCGTATTCCCGCGTTGACCGTAGCAGCGCGCGGGTATAGACTCAGAGTATTGTGGCTGTATTTCGTATCGTCGTTTCCTCAGTGCTTCTCATTGTGCTCGCCGTGCTCGTGGTGATGAACCTCGAGAGCACCACGAGCGTGAACCTCTTCGGTCGGCAGTTCGAAAGCGTTTCGGTTGTGGCCATCGGGCTCGTGTGTTTCGTTGCCGGCGTGGTGTACTCCTTCATCATCTACGTGGGGAACTACATCGCCAAATCTCGACGCACCAAGCTCTCAAAGCGCGAGAAGACGGTCAAGGAGAAAGAGAAGGCGGAAAAGGCCGACAAGAAGGGACGAAAGGCGCTTCCCGCAGGCGGCTCCGAGGCTGCAGGTGCGGGGGCCGGCAAGAGCGGCGCAGGGACGGCCGCAGAGGATGCCGGACGTGATTCGGTTGCTTCCACGGGGGCAGGCGGCGCCGGGGATGGCGGTAGCTCCGGCGGCGGCGGCGGGCTCTTCGGCCGCTTCAAGAAGAATAAGAAAAAGGGCGGTGGGGGCTCCTCGGCCGGGGCATAGCAGCCTCGTCGCGTCCCTCTGCGTTCTGTCTGTCCCGTGCAGTTCCTGCTATTGTCCCTCCTCTCCGTCGCGGCTTTCGTAGCCGCAGCGACAACGTGGATCATCATATCGACAATTCACCTCGGGATCCCGCCCATGCCGAGCTCGCGCAAGGTACGGCGCGCGGTGCTCGAGGCCCTCTCCGGCCTGCCTCCGGGGACGCGGGTCGTCGATCTTGGCGCGGGGTGGGGCGGGCTCGTCGTGCGGATTGTCCGCGAGCGGCCCGACCTGGTGGTGGAGGGCTACGAACGATCGCCGGTGCCCTACCTCGTTGCACGGATTCGCTGCGCGGTCACCCGGCTCCGCCGCAGTGCCGGGCACGGGCGCCGTCACGGGCGCGCGCGCCCGGGCCCGCGCCCCGGGGTCCACTTCGGCGATTTCCGCAAGGTCGGCCCCCGAGACCGGGCGTGCTACATCACCTATCTCTCTCCCGAGGGCATGAAGTGGATCCGAGAGCTCTTCGAGCGTCACCTGCCACGCGACGTCGTGGTTGTCAGCGCGGTCTTCGCGGTGCGCGGCTGGACGCCTTTGCGGAGCATCCCCGTGCCTGACATGCATCGCAGCCGGGTGTATCTATACGAGCTGAAATAGCTAATTTAGACGTTTTGGAACTTGACATGATGGGCTGCGACGGGGTTCACTGTGTAGCCCATGGTTGTGCCATTTTCGCTCGGTTCCTTCGCTGTCGCGGTTACCGCAGTGCTCTTCTCAGTGTTCTTGCTGTGGCAGTACGTAGCCGACCGCAGCGCGCGGTGGCGACTGTGGGCCGCGGCCATGTCCCTCGACGCGGGGGCCTTCGCGCTCGGCGCTTTTCTCCAGATCAACTCCGAAACCCTGGCCCTGACGGTGGCAAGCGAGCGCATCCGCTACACGGCGCTCATTGTCCTTCTGGGCCTGGTCTTCCTGTTCACCTCGGCATGGCGCGGTGTGAGTGCGCGCCGTCCGTTGCACGCGCTTCTCGGAGTGAATTCGGTGCTCGTCCTCCTCGTGTGGGCCTCACCCTGGATCGTCGCGCCGGCGCGGCGTGTGCTCGAGTTTGCCTGGCTCGCCGTTCCCTACGTCGACGGGGCTCCGGGACCGCTCGCGCTACCGGTGCTCGCCTATCTCCTGGCGACTGCGGTGGTTCTCATGGCAGTGTGGCTGCGCCGTGCCCGTCACGGCTCGCGTCCGGCGTTGATCTTTCTGCTGGGATTTTCTGCGTGGACGATTCTCGGGATCCATGATCTGGCTGCGAAGTTCCTCTGGATCGATATCATCCCATATGTCGCGGAGTACGGTTTTCTCGGCTTCTCGCTCGCGGTGCTCATCATCGCAAATCGGGATTTCGCGGTAATGCGTGACAACCTGGCAAGCTCCGAGGAACGGTTTCGAGCCATCCTGCATGCCTCTCCACATGCGATGGTCGTGCTGACGCCGGCGGGAGAGGTCGAGTACGTAAACGCCGCCGTTGCCGATCTCCTCGGATGCTCCGAGGGTGACATCCGTTCGAATGCCGGAGCCCTCATACCGCCGGGGGAGCTTCAGCGCCTGCGAAACCGCATCGGCGACGCCGCGCGCCGGTTCGAGCCCCTTGTCTTTGAAACCACCGTGGCCGGCTGCAGCGGCGAGCACGTCGAGCTCGAGGGCAGCGGCACGTGGATGGGTGCGAGCCCCCGGGAAATCGAGGGCTTCGTCTTCGTCCTCACCGACACGCGAGGCAGAAAGCGCGCGGAGACCGAGATGCGACGCCTCGCCTACCAGGATCCCCTCACCGGGCTTCCGAACCGCACCGCCTTCGGCGAACAGCTGGACCGGCTTCTGGAGAGCTCACGGAGACAGGACGATGGCGACCACTGGGCGCTTCTGTTTCTCGACCTCGATGACTTCAAGGACATAAACGACCGGTTCGGCCACGCAGCCGGCGACACCATCCTCACCCGCACCGCCTCGCGTCTGCGGGATGCCATACGGCGCACCGACCACTGCTATCGCCTCGGAGGTGATGAGTTCCTGGTCGTGGTAACCAACGTAAAGGACGACGTCGAGGTGGCAAAGGTCGCCGCCAAGATCGTCGAGTACATCAGCCGGCCGCAGTACATCGACAAGCACGAAATGAGGATAGGGGTGAGCGTCGGGATTACCGTCTACCCCCATGACGGAGCGGACCGTGAGCGCCTGCTCGCAAACGCCGACATCGCGATGTATGCGGCAAAGGCCGACGGCGCGAACTATCGCTTCTTCACCGAGGAGATGAATATCGCCGCCATCCGCCGCATGGACATCGAGCACAGCCTTCCGCCGGCGATCGTGCACGGCAGCCTCGAGCTGCACTACCAGCCCATCCTCGGCCCCGATGGCGAGCTCGTGGGTTCGGAAAGCCTTGCCCGGTGGAATCACCCTGTCTACGGATGGATCAGCCCCGGGGAGTTCATCCCCATCGCCGAGCGCACCGGCGCGATCAGGGAGCTCGGCTACTGGGTGATGGAAGAGGCAATGTCACAGCTTCGCCGCTGGATGGAGTCGGGAGGGCCGTGGACGCGGGTCGGCATCAACCTCTCGCCCCGGCAGTTCGAGGATGACTCCCTGGTCGACAGCGTCCAGGAGGTGCTCGACCGCCTGCAGCTCGACCGAAGCTCCATCGTTTTCGAGATCACCGAGAGTTCGGTCATGCGAAACCCCGCGGCGGCCGTCGCCCAGATCGAGCGCCTGCGGGCGACCGGCGTGCGCTTCGCGCTCGATGACTTCGGCTCGGGCTACTCCGCCTTCAGCTACCTCAATCGCCTTCCAGTCGACATCATCAAGATAGACCCCTCATTCGTGGCGCGTGCCGGGGCGTCTGAGGGTGATGAGCGCACGCTTCGCACGCTCGTGGATCTCGCTCATGACCTCGGTATGGTGGTGGTCGTAGAGGGGGTCGAGACCGCCGAGCAGGTGTCTCTGGCCCGCAGCATGGGCCCGGTGCGGATGCAGGGCTACTACTTCGCCCGACCCATGCCGGGTGAGCGGATACTCGGCTGGGCGAGGGAAGCCGGCTGCATCGAGGCTTGACGACGACATATACCGTTCGGTATACTATGTGTGATGGGAAACCGGACGCAGATCATGGACGCGGCGCTCGAGCTTTTCGCGGCCCGCGGATATGACTCGGTGGGGGTGCAGGAGATCTGCACGCGCGCCGCGGTCACGAAACCCACACTCTATCACTACTTCTCCAACAAGCGTGGATTGATCGATGCGGTGCTCTCGGACTCGGTCGACGAGCTCGAGACCCGCCTCGAGCCGGCGCTCGCCTACGACGGTGACATGCCGGCCACCCTCGAGCGCATCATCGAGCTGTTTCTCGGCTTCGCAGAGGAGCGCCCGCGCTTCACACGGCTTCTGCTCTCGCTTCAGTACGCGCCCGAGCAGAGCGAGGCACGAGAGGCGGTTCGCCCATACTACGAGCGCCTCCTCGACCAGCTCAGAGAGCTGTTTCGCGAGGGCGCCGAGGACCACGGGAATATGCGCGGGCGCGAGGAGCCATACGCGGTGTCCTTTCTCGGCACCGTGTTCACCTACATTTTTCTGCTGCTCGAGGGCAGAATCAGCCGGGATGAATCACTGGCCTTCCGGGTGATGCATCAGTTCTCACACGGAATCTACTCTTGAATCTTGTGAATCTCCTGAACGGAGAAAAGGAACGCTACATATGAAACACTGGTGGCAGGACGCATTCTTCTATCACATCTATCCGCTGGGCTTCTGCGGCGCGGAGGCCGAAAACCCCGCCCCGGGGCAGGGCATGGGGCCGGGGTTCGATGCGAGCGGCGGCGGCAACCCCGGGGCGGGTGACGGCAACCCCGGCGTCGCTGGTGGTACCCCCGGGGCGCCCGACCGCCTCGCGCGGATCGGCGACGCCCTCGGCGAGGTCGCGGCAACCGGCTGTAACGCCATCTACCTCGGCCCGGTCCTCGAGTCGAGCGCACACGGCTATGACACCGCCGACTACTACCACACCGATCGCCGCCTCGGAGACGATGCAGCTCTCGCGCGCCTGGTGGAGCGCATCCACGGGGCCGGGATGCACGTCATCCTCGACGGCGTCTTCCATCACGTGGGACGTGATTTCTGGGCGTTCCGCAAACTGCGTGAGGAGGGTGAGCGGTCGGCCTATCGCAACTGGTTCCGCGGCGTGGATTTCTCCGGAGATAACCGCTTCGGCGACGGCTTCGTCTACCACGGCTGGGAGGGAAACGAGGACCTTGTCGCCCTCGATCTGACCAACCCCGACGTCGTCGATCACCTCCTCGGCGCGGTGGAGTGGATGATGCGAGACCTCGGCATCGACGGCCTTCGCCTCGATGTGGCCTACCTGCTCAACGCCGACTTCATGCGCGCCCTGCGCGAGCGCACCGAGGCCGTGTCGGCGGACCTCGGCGGAGAGGAGTTCTGGCTGATGGGGGAGGCCATCCACGGCGACTACACCGAGCTCGTCGCGCCCGACCGCCTGCATAGCGCCACCAACTACGAGTGCTACAAGGGGCTGTGGTCCTCACACAACGACGGCAACTTCTTCGAGATCGCCCACTCGCTCTCGCGGCAGTTCGCCCCCGGGGGCATCTACGAAGGCATGCTCCTCTACAACTTCGCCGACAACCACGACGTCGACCGGGTGGCCTCGGTCCTCGCCGAGCCCGGCCACCTCTATTCGCTCTACGCCCTGCTCATGAACATGCCCGGCATCCCGTCGGTGTACTACGGAAGCGAGTACGGCCAGCGCGGCGCCCGCCGGGGCGGCAGTGACCGCGACCTCCGTCCCCGCTGGGAGGACATCGAGACGTCGGACCCCGGCCTGCGCGATCACCTCGCCGGGCTGCAGGAGCTCCGCCGCGCGCATCCTGCGCTCCGGGTGGGCGGCTACCGCCAGCTCCACGTTGACCACACGACCCTCGTGTTCGAACGGACCGCGCCCGCGGGTACTGCGGGCGAGGCCGGTAGCCCCGGGGCCGGCCCGGGAGAAGCCGCCGGCCCGGTCATCGTCGCGGTGAACGCCGCCGGCGAGGGGACGGAGGTGGAAGTGGAGACCGAAGCCGGCACGCGGAAACTCAGCGTTCCGGCGTACGGGTACCGGGTACTGGCGGTGTAGGCGGGGCCGCCGGGCGCCAGCCGCTGCGACCCGGCGCGCTACGCCGGGACCGGCAGGCCGCGCGCCGGCATCCGCGGTAGGCCCGGCCTCAGCCCTCCGGCACGAGCATGGGAGGCGGTGTCTCGCCTTCGGCCACGAACACGAAGGCCGCCGAGTTCATGCAGTAGCGCTGACCGGTGGGCTTGGGCCCGTCGGGGAAGACGTGGCCGAGGTGGGAGCCGGAGAGGGAGTCCATCACCTCGATGCGCCGGGAGAACAGGCTCTTGTCGACGCGGTAGGCAACGGCATCCGGTGCAATGGGTTTCGTGAAGCTCGGCCATCCGGTTCCGGACTCGAACTTGTCATCTGAATGAAAGAGCGGCTGCCCCGTCGCGGCAGAGTAGTAGACGCCGGCGCGCTTATTGCCGTTGAGCTCGCCGGTGAAGGCGCGCTCTGTGCCCTGGTCGCGCAGAATGTGAAACTGCGCGCGCTCGAGGCGTTCCCGCCACGCGTCCTGAGATAGAGAGACGGGGAAGGGGATCTCCGCCCGCTCGGGGTGCATCGGGCGCTTGTCGGGGTCGTATGTGTCGACCTCGGCGACGAGGGGATTTCCGTCAACCTCGATATCGGAAACCAGGGCGGAGACCTTTTTCTGTGCTTCCTGCCAGCTTGCGAACTGCTGTTCGCGAATTGATTTTGTGTCCTGTGCCATGCCCATAATATGCACACGCAGGGGAGCGTTGGAAAAGCGACGGTGCGAGAACTGGGCGCGGGCGGACCACGACGGTAACGCTTACAGATGGTCACTTCGGGATCGGGCACTACATCTACATCAAGAAATCTCGATAGTAACGCTTGACGTTAATTACGAAGTGCGTTACTATACGCAGAGTGATCGAGTCCTTCAAGGATAAGGAAACCCGCAAGATCTGGTATCGCGAGTTCTCAAGCAGACTCCCGACAGAGATTCAAAGGGTCGCCTATCGAAAGCTGGTCATCATCCACAGGTCTCAATCCCTGAACGATCTTCGCGTGCCGGCCGGCAATCGGCTTGAAGCACTTTCGGGCAAGCGCGCGGGGCAACACAGCATCCGCATCAATCAACAATGGCGCGTTTGTTTCCGTTGGGAAAACGGTCGCGCTGTCGATGTGGAAATCACAGACTATCATTAGGAGCGGATATGGATAGGATACCAAACGTCACTCCTGGAGAAATACTTCGAGAGGAATTTCTCATACCAATGGGCATTTCGGCATACCGTCTTGCGAAAGACACATACATGCCGGCAACTCGGGTGTCGGAGATTCTGAAGGGACGCCGCCGCATTACTGCCGACACTGCGCTCCGGCTATCGGCCTATTTCGGTAACTCCGCCGATTTCTGGCTTGGTATCCAGGATGAATACGACCTTCGTGAGGAACAGCAACGCATAGACGACGAGCTTAGCTCAATTCCACGGGCGCCGTCCCGCCGGCCGCCCGCCGCACCCCGTCCGTCGGCGGTCAGCGGTCGACCGCCTCAATGAGCCCGTCGGCCCGGTAGCGCTCGAAGCCGCGAGCGGTAAGCGCGGCAAGCTCCTCGAAGAGCGCCCGATCGACGGTGCGGAAGTTGAAGCAGGATTTCCCCTGCATGCGTTTCCCCAGGTCCGCCGATATGCCGTCGAGCAGCTCCGGATAGATGTAGACCGCCATCAGGTGGAAGCTCACGTAGTTCTTCTTGATCTGGGCGGCGCCGAAGAACGTCGGTTTCCCGGTTCGGGGATGGACCCCGGCGTCGAGGTAGAAGTCATCCGGCTCGTCCCGTTCCACGTTCAGTCGGTCCGCGTACGGCTCAAGAATGCCTCTGAGCGACCGGAACACATCCTGTGCATGCGTCGTATCCATTTCGCGTTACTCCGGGAGCAGCAGCTCCGGTGGGTCGCCTCCTTCGGGCACGAAGATGAGCGCGGCCGAGTTCATGCAGTACCGCTGCCCCGTGGGCTCCGGGCCGTCGGAGAAGACGTGTCCGAGGTGCGATCCGGAGAGGGTAATCCGCGACCTCGATGCGGCGCGAGAGCTCGACGGGGTAGTCCACCTCCGCGCCCTGGCCATGGATGATGCGCCGCGCCGGGTCATACCCATCGGCCGGGGTGACCCACGGTTCCCCATCGACCACGACCTGGGAGACCACCGGCGTTACTGCCTGCCGGTACTCCCGCCAGCTGTCTCCCATTCGGGTGGTGTAGTCTTGCCCGAAGCCGGCCGGTGTGGCAAGTATCACCGCCGCCGCAACGAATACTCTCGGTAGGGCGCCCTGAGGCGCCCGCAGTGTGATTCGATTCATACGTATCCTCCTCTCCTGTGCCATTGCCGGGAGAGCCTTAGCGGCTTTCCGTGATCTCATATCCGCCGGCAAAGGTGGCCCGTGCTTCCGTGCCCTCGGCGGCCGCGGCGGGTGCGAGCGCGACGATGATGGCGGCCGCCAGATACGCGCTCTTGCGGCCCTTCCTGCGGCTCACCGAGCACATCTCGCGCGCGGCGAGCGGCGCCGACGGCGTTGTCGAGGAACAGCCGCAGCACTTCGACCGGCTCACCGTGGACACCGGACGCAGGAGAGTGTATCTAGACGCAGATCGGGTCGAGCCGACCGCAAAGGAGTTCGATCTCCTCCC
This sequence comes from Spirochaetota bacterium, assembly GCA_009908925.1. Taxonomy (GTDB): domain Bacteria; phylum Spirochaetota; class Spirochaetia; order DSM-27196; family PWMO01; genus JAAAOH01. Next base: position 22,628 of record JAAAOH010000038.1, read on the forward strand.
GACCCTCTGCCGTCATCCGGGACAGGCGTTCAGTCGGGCGAAGCTTCTGGAGATCGTCTGGGGCTACGGCTACTCGGCCGGGTACAGCTGCCCGTTCTCGATCCGCACCGGCCGACCGTTGTGCGTGCTGCTCACTTCGCGATATTCGACGGCGTTCGCGTCCCAGATAAAGGTCGTCACCGTCGTGTCGGCCGCGAGGGCTGTCCCGTTTCGAACATCGAGGAGCCGGCGGCGATCTTCCACGGTAAGGACACTTGCCTGTTCGTCTCGCGCGTATTCGACCACCAGCAGATGCGTGATGCCGGCAAGCTGACCGATCTCATTGAGCTGGCTCTCGTCGACGAGCCCGCTCATCTGGAACTCGTACTCCTCGAGGATTGCCTCGGTTTCGTCGCGGTCGACGAGCTGGAAGGAGTCGTGGGAGCCGAAACGCTCGAGCAGGCGTCCTGTCAGCGTGTTGCGTGACGGGCCGGCAAGGCGGCCGCTCTCGTCTCCGTCGGCGTTTCGCACCACGAGCCCGAGCCGGATCGCCCCGCCCTCGGCGAGGGTGCGCTCGATCGCGGTGATGCTGCGGCGCTCGATTTCCCCGCTGTCTGCAGTCGCCGGAGGCGCTGCGGGCTCCGGTTGCTCTCGCTCGGGTTCCTGCTGGGTGCGGGCCACCGCACCGTCCTCGAGCGGGGCGAGCTCGATGCGCTGACGCGCTTCGGGACCGTGTACCCAGAGCAGCGCCGGCCACCACAGAAGGAGGCCGAGGGCGAGATTTACCCCTTTGAGTTCCTTGTCTACACGGGTGCTGCTGGGCTTGTACCCCTCCGCCTCGACACGGACTCTCGGGTCGGCCCAGACGCCGTTGGTCATGCGCGTGCTCGTGGGGCTCTCTCCGAGGCGTTGGCCATCGACGTAGACCTCCGCCCCCTCCGGCTCGGTATAGAAGGTTACGTTGGTCGCGGAGACACAACTCGAAAAGAGAAAGCTCACGATGACGAGGATGACGATCAATTTGCGCATCTGATCCCCCTACGCCGCATAATAGGCGGATTCAATGTCAGGTGCAAGAATGAATTTGCCCCCGCGCGCGATCACCGGCCTTCGCCTCGGATCTCGATCTTCTTGATCGTGTCTCCCTTCTCGATGCGATCGACCACATCGGTGCCCTTCGTCACCTTGCCGAAGACGGTGTGCTTCCCGTTGAGGTGGGGCTGCGGGGAATGGGTGATGAAGAACTGGCTTCCGTTGGTGTTGGGGCCGGCGTTGGCCATTGATGCCACCTTCGCCTCGTGCGTGAGCGGGTTTCCCTTCGTCTCATCCTCGAAGCGATAGCCGGGGCCGCCACGGCCGGTGCCGGTGGGGTCGCCGGTTTGCACCATGAAGTCGTCTATGACGCGGTGAAAGGTGATTCCGTCGTAAAACGACTGCTCGGCGAGAAAGACGAAGTTGTTCACGGTCTTCGGGGCGTGCTCGGGAAAGAGCTGGAGCTCGATCTCTCCCTTCGTCGTCTCGAGAACCGCGAAATACTGCGTATCGGTATCGATCTTCATCTCAGGGGGATTGTCCCATTGCTGTTTGCTCACCGTTTGTTCTCCTCGGGCGTTTGATTGGGAGACACCTTACCCGATTCTCCGCGGAGTTCCAATGACAGGACACATTTGCGCCAAATGTGTCCCGAACACTTGACTTGAGCGATAGAATACTCTATGCTTGTGCCAATCTCGGATCTCGTGAGAGCTTTTGGTACGTTTCCTTTCTGGTTATACGACAGACAAAGCTGATTCACGCCCCTGAGACATCATCATTTGTCTGCCCCGTGCAGAAGGAGAAACGTTCATGGCTAGTAAGCTGTACGTAGGAAATCTTAACTTTCAAACCCAGGAGCATGAGCTCCGCGACCTCTTCAGCCAGCATGGCGAAGTGCTGTCCGCTAACGTGATCAGCGATCGGGAAACCGGCCGCTCCCGCGGCTTCGGCTTCGTCGAGATGGCGACCGAAGAGGGAGCTCGTGCCGCTGAGAGCGCACTCGACGGTCAGGACTTTGACGGTCGTCAGCTCAAGGTAAACGAAGCCAAGCCCCGTAACGACCGCCGCTAAGCGACGCCGTTACACGGTTTGAGCCACAGGCTTAAAACCACACACAGAAGACGGACGGTCCGCGTATCGCGGTTCCGCCCGTCTTTTTTTTGTGTGCATCTATATGGACACGCGCCCGCGGAGTTGGCGGCGGCGCACGACTGCGTTATCCTGTCTGTAGACGACTGAATAGGTAAGGATAACGTCTATGTCGAAGTCAAAATCGTCCAAACCCCGGCAGGGATCTCCGGACACCCAGGCGAGAAAGCGTGAGGAGAAGGCCCGGCGGCAGCAGCGCCGAAGGAGAAATCGTATCCTCGGCATCGTCGCGGTTCTCGTGGTGGTCGCAGCGGCAGGGGGCTGGGGATTATACGCGTACAACCAGGGCGAGGAGCGCATTCGCGACCTCACCGCCGTCGGAAAGGGCGTCCCGGCGGTGGTGCAGGTACATGACGCAACCTGCCCCGTATGCAGCGAGCTGCGCGCCAACGTCGAGAGCATCGAGGGCGGCTACTCCGAGGAAGAGCTTCTCATCCGGATCGCCGACGTGCATACCGACGAGGGCGTCGCCTTCGCGGCCCGCCATACCACGGCACGACGCGCGACGCTCCTGTTTCTCGATGCCGAAGGTGAGCTCGTCGATGTGCGAAGCGGCGCGATACCCCCCGAGGACCTCAGGCTGCTCTTCAGCCGTCATATCGCCGGCGAGCTGTAGCGCGCCGGCCCCGGACGTGCCGCCGGCACGTGCGCCTATCCCCCGGCGCGACGCTCGGCCAGCGCCTCGTAGAGCTCGAGGGTCTTCTTCGCGATCGCGCGCCAGCTGAACTGCTCCTCGGCTCGTTTGCGGCCCGCCTCCCCCATGCGCTTCGCAAGGGAGCGGTCCCCGGCAATCCGGTTTATCCCCGCGGCGAGGCCATGAGAGAAGGCCTCCGGTTCTTTCGGGCTGAAGGTGCCCGGCTCGAGCTCGAGATCGACGAGGACGCCGGTTTCATCGGGCACCACCACTTCCGGGATTCCCCCCACACGAGATGCCACCACCGGTGTTTCGCAGGCCATCGCCTCGAGATTTATGATCCCGAATGGCTCGTAGACCGAGGGACATGCGAAGACCGTTGCGTGGGAGTAGAACTGTATGACATCACGCCGGCTCACCATCTCGTCGACCCACGTGATGCCCGCCCTCTGTTCTCGCGCCCGGGCCACGCGTTCTTTCATCTCGCGGGCGATGTGCACGGTGTCGGGTGCACCGGCGAGGAGCACGACCTGAATCCGGGGGTCGATGTCGGGAATCGCGTCCACGAGATGGATGATGCCCTTCTGTCGCGTGATGCGGCCCACGAAGAGCACGAAGGGCTTTGCCGGGTCGACCCCGTAGCGCTCGAGGGCGTCGGTCTCGTCGGTTGGCCGGTACTCGTCGAGGTCGATCCCGTTGTGGATGACGTGGGTCTTGGTTTCGGCGGCTCCGAAGTGGTCGAAGACGTCCTTTCGCGTCTCGCGTGAGACAGCGATGACGGCATCGGCGCCCTGAATCGCGGTGCGCTCCATCCAGCTGCTCAGGTGATAGGCGGGCCCGAGCTGCTCCGCCTTCCAGGGGCGGAGGGGCTCGAGCGAGTGGGTGGTCAGCACAAACGGGATGTCCCAGAGCTTTCCGGCGAGGAGCCCTCCCATCTGCGTGTACCAGGTGTGACAGTGAACCACGTCTGCATCGAGGGTGTCCTTGGCCATGGCGAGACTGCGGGAGAACGCGCCGAGCGCGCCGGTGAAGCGCGAGTCGGTGTTGTGTGACATCTCCTCCCATGGCTGGTATCCGCGCACGGTGAGGTTCCCCTCGGTGTAGTCCTGTTCACCGAAGCAGCGGACCTCCACCGCGACGAGCTCCGCGAGCGCCCGGCTGAGATATTCCACGTGCACGCCTGCTCCGCCGTAGACATGCGGCGGGTATTCGTTTGTGAACAGCGCGACCTTGTTGATGCTCATGTCTCAAGAGCATAAACCCGAATCCTGTATTCCTACAGTGAAATCTGAGGTCGACATCTTGCCACCGCACAAGGGCGCGTGAACAATAGGAGTATGCCCGGCATCCCCAGCGAGCTCCCGAGCCCCGAAATTCGGCGCGGCAGGCGCCTCGTTCGTCGCTTCGCCACCCTGAACGGGGTTTCGGTCGTGCTGTTGATGGACAGCATGCTCATCCTCTATGCCATCCGAAACGGTGTGGGTGACTCTGCGCTTGCCGCACTTGCCTCGTTCATCCACCTCACCATGCCGCTGATGATCGTTGGCAAGCACCTCACCGCCCGCATCGGTGCGGCGCGCACCTGGGGGCTCGGCTGGGCGCTCAGAAATTTCTCGGTCCTGATTCTGGTGATCGCGCCGTTTCTTCCCGGCTGCGCGCCGCAGTGGGCCCGGACCTCCATCATCCTTGCAGGCGGCTTCGGATTTGCCGCGTTTCGGGCGATCGGACTCGTCGGCAATTCTCCGGTCATTGGTGAGATAACCACCGGCGCCGACCGCGGGCGCTTCATATCGGGAAACTGGGTGCGGGCGACGACCTCGCAGTTACTCACGCTGGTCGTGGTCATTATCGTCCTCAACCGCGTCCCGGAAACCTGGGTGTTCCAGATGCTCATCGGGTTCGGCGGCGTGCTCGGGATGTATGTGGGGTGGGTCCTTTCCCACGTCCCGGAGTCAACCGTCCCGCGGCATTCGGCGCGGAAGCCTCTCGGCGAGGTGCTTTCGCGGGTGTGGCACGTGCCGCCCATGCGGAAGATTCTCTACGCCTGGGCTAGCGGTATTGCCGCCTTCACCGTGGTGATTCCCTTCGCCGTCATCACCGTCAAAAACGGCTACGGGCTCTCCGACTACGAAGCGTTGAGCCTCTCGCTTCTCACCCTCTCCGGGGGAATGCTTGCGAGCATCGTGAACAGTATCATTGCCGACCGCGTGGGGCCGCGGCCGCTTATCATCATCTATGTTTCAGTCCTCGCGCTGGTGGCGGTCTACTGGGCACTGGCGCCCGCCGAGTTCTATCTCGTGCCTACGCTGCTTGCGTTCTTGCTCGCCGGCTACAGCAAGTTCGGATTGATTGTGGTGGTCAACCACTACTTCCTGAGCATCGTCGAGGGCGGGGATCGAGTGGGAAGCGCCATGGTGATGCGCATCGTCTCCGGCGCCGTGGCAGGCCTTATCGGAGCAGTCATCGGGGGAGGCATCCTCGGGCTGCTGCACAGCCTCGGGTTCGAGGGGATGGACATCTACCGTACCTACTTCCGCATTGCCGCGCTGGGGCTGCTGGCTCTGATACCGGTGGTGCGCCGCCTCGACCGCCTGGAGGAATGGTCGGTTCGTGATGCGGTGCTGCTGCTCCTTCGCCCATGGCGCATTCTGCGGATGCGGCGTGAGGGGTAGGGCGATCTTGTCGCTCCGCACTCGCCGCGATATAATCACTACAGTGGCGATCAGGAATGCATCTTCGGGAACTGCCACAAGCCGGAGTGATGCAGGGGCCTCGTCCCTGCCGGTGTTCCGGAAGTTCAGCTTTGGCGGCAACGAAATCATCGTGGTCAGTGCGCCCGCCGGAGGGCTGGACGCTGGGACCCGAAGCGCCGGTGCACGGGATGGCGCGGACCTCAGCGCGGCCGAGTGCGCGGTTTTCGGGCTCATCCGTGACGGGCACTCGGATGTCCGGATCGCGGAGCTTCGGGGCACCGCCCCGCGAACCGTACACAAACAGGTTCATTCCATCTACCGAAAGCTCGGCGTCTCCTGCAGAAACGAATTACTCGCGAGGTACTGATCCGTGAGGGCCGACGTTGATCCGGCAGCACTCGATGTCGTGTATCGCCTCGACCTCGACGCCGACCGCTGGCTCCGGGCGGTCGCGCATGCGGTATGGGGTGTCTTCGACGAGCTTCCCGGTGTGCTGGTCCGGGAGGTCCGATGCAGCGGGGAGGCCGCCACGCGACCCCGGGTTATCCGCGCCCACTGCGCAGGCGATGTCGAGTGTGCCGGAGGCCTCGGGTGCGCGGGCGACGGCGGGGGCCGCGGCCACATGCGCACCCTCTGCACGGTACCCCTCGAGGACAGAGCCCTTGCTATATCGATCCCGGCCTCCGGCGGGGCCGGAGCCGAGTCGCCGGATCCCGTCCTGGCGACGCGAATCGGCGAGCACATCGAGGCTGCAGCCCGGGCCCGGCGGTTTCTCTCGGAGCAACCCGATGCCGCTCCCCTGGTACTCTCGGCCGAGGGCAGTCCCCAGTACGCCGACGGCACGCCTGTGGCGGACGGGCTCCGCGCCGCCCTGACCAGAGCGGTTATCACCACCGAGCACGCACGCGGTTGCGCCGAGGAGTTTCAGATCCGTGATCCCGGGCTCCTGTGGGAGGACATTCTCGATGAGGGCTGGCAGCTCGTCCATCACACCGATGTCGACGGCAGGCGGCTCATCCTCGGGGTGCGCCGTACCGAGGAGGCCGGGAGCTCTGCCGGTGACGCGCACGGCGACGAGCGCGCCGCCGGCGCCCCGGGTTCGGCAGGCGACGCCCGTGGCACCAGGGCCGCGGGCGGACCGTCACTGACCCCGCGCGAGCGGGAAGTCGTCACCTTCGCCTCGCGGGGCGCTTCCAACAAGGAGATTGCCTACGAGCTTGGTCTTGCCCTCTCTACGGTAGCCACCCATCTGCGTCATGGCCTCGAGAAGCTCCACGTTGCCTCCCGCCGGGAGCTCATCGCCCTGCGACGCTCGATCACCGGGTTGTTCGGTTAGGTCACAGACTCGAGCTCTTCCCAGCGACGATAGGCGTCGGCAATTTCTTTCTCGAGGGCAGCGAGCCGCTCGGTGAGCTCCCGCACCGCCGAGCCGGCATCCTCCGTCCCCGCCTCGGTGCCTGCGTCGCCGCGGTAGAGGGCGGGGTCCTGCAGACGCTCGTGAAGCTCCGCCTGCTCGGCTTCGAGCTCGGCGATCCGGTCGGGGAGAGCCTCGAGCTCGCGCTGTTCCCTGTAGCTGAGCCGCCGCGGTTTCTCGGTTTTCGGTTTGCGCTTTGCGCCGGCCACCTCCGCGCCGAAGCCGCCCGCATTGGCAGCGCCGCCGCCGGGTTTCCCGCCCCCGCCCGTGCCCCCGCCTCCCGAGCGCAGGCGTGCCGCCTCCTCTTCGCGCCAGTCGGAGTAGCCGCCGGAGTACTCGATCACCCTGCCGTCGTCCGTTCCCGGCAGGACGAGGCACTCGGTGACCACGTTGTCGAGAAACTCACGGTCGTGGCTGACGAGGATGATGGTGCCCTCGTAGTCGATGAGAAGCTGCTCGAGGAGCTCGAGGGTTTCCACATCGAGGTCGTTGGTCGGCTCGTCGAGCACCAGCACGTTGGACGGGCGGGCGAAGAGCTTTGCAAGAAGCAGGCGATTCGTCTCACCGCCTGAAATCCCCTTCGCGGGCTTTTTCATCTCCTCAGGGGTGAAGAGGAACTCCTTGAGGTAGCCGATAAGGTGTCGTTCGCGACCATGGTAGCGCACCGAATCGTAGCCGCCGCCGACGTTGTCGTAGATCGACTTCTCGGGGTCGATGCCGGCGCGCATCTGATCGAAATAGACGACCTCGAGGCCGGTCCCGTGCCTGACGGTCCCGCGATCGGGCTCGAGCTCGCCGAGAAGCAGCCTGACGAGGGTGGTCTTGCCGCTGCCGTTGGGCCCGACGATGCCGAGGCGGTCGCCGCGCTCGATGAGGGTGCTCAGGCCCGAGACGATCGGGGTCTCGCCGTAGCTGAAGGTAAGATCCTCGGTTTCGATGACGATGGTACCCGAGCGACGGGCGGTTTCGATGGACATCCGGGCGGTGCCCTGCCGCTCGCGGCGCCGTCGGTGCTCCTCTCGCATCGCCTCGAGTCGGCGGACGCGGCCCTCGTCGCGGGTGCGACGTGCCTTCACTCCCTTGTCGTACCACGCCTGCTCGGCGGCGAGTTTCTTGTCGAATTCCCGCCGCTCGGCCTCTTCCTGCTCGAGTTGCGCCTCCCGGCGCCTTACGAACTCGTCATAGTCGGTCTCTGCGAGGTAGAGGCGGCCGCGGTCGAGCTCGGCCACCCGGGTTGTGAATCGCCGCGCGAGCGCACGGTCGTGCGTGACCATGATGATTGCCCGCTTCTCCACGCCTGCGAGGCGCAGCAGGTAGTCCTCGAGCCACAGGACCGTATCGATGTCGAGGTGATTGGTGGGCTCGTCGAGGAGGAGCGCGTCGGCACCCGCCGCAAGCGTGCGTGCGAGAAGCACCCGCCGGATGACGCCGCCGGAGGCCGTCGCCAGGTCGGTTCCGGCATCCACGCCGAGGCGGGTAAGAAACTGCTCGGCCCCGAGCCAGCGGGCGGCGAGCGTCTCGGCGTCCGGTGCGTTTTCGTGGTCGTCGCCGCGCGCCGCGTCACCGGCCGCGCCGGCGGTGCCGCCGGCGCCGCCGCCCGCGGTGCCGCCCGCTGCGACATCGATTGCCGCACCGGCGAGCCCGTGCGGAATCTGCTGCGGGAGGTAGGCGAGGTGGGCGCCGCTCTGCAGGCTTACTCTGCCCTCATCGGGGATGAGCTCGCCCGAGGCGATCCGAAGCAGTGTCGACTTCCCGGTTCCGTTTCGCCCCACGAGGGTGATGCGGTCGCCGGGCTCGACGTGCAGCGAGACGCCCTCGAGGAGTGCCTCGCCTGCAATGTGGTAGTGAACCTCATGTATGCCGAGAAGTGCCACCGGCGCACGGTAGCACGACCGGGGGCGGTGTTGCTACGCGGGCCTGTCGTCGATGCTACGCGCTGCCGGCGCTTGCTTCCGCGCTCACCC
>JAAAOH010000019.1 GCA_009908925.1 Spirochaetota bacterium
CTGCACGGGAGCGCCGCTCACATCTCCTTACGCCCGATTCTGTTCTGCTGATTGTACCCACACGCTGCTATATACCTAAGGCAACTCGACGAGTGCGGGGCGAATAGTGTAGCTTCGGTCTATGCCGGAGTCCTCGCACATTCCCGGATACATTGCCGACCTCAACGAGGAGCAGCGCCGCGCGGTGCTGCACCAGGGTTCACCGCTTCTGATACTCGCCGGCGCGGGCTCGGGGAAGACGCGGGTCATCACGGTGAAGATTGCCTACATGATCGAGCAGCTCGGCCTCGACCCGCGCTCAATCCTCGCCGTCACATTCACCAACAAGGCCGCCGGGGAGATGAAGGAGCGGGCGGCGGCCCTCGCTCCGGCGGCTCAGGACACCATGATCCGCACCTTCCACTCCTTCGGGGCGTGGTTTCTCCGTCGCAATGCACAGCTCCTCGACATGCCGTCGGGTTTCTCGATCTATGACGATGACGACAGCGTGACGCTCCTTCGCTCGCTCTATCCCGACGAGAACCGCGCGACGCTCAACGCGGTGAACCGGCGCATCAGCCGGGCCAAGGACTACGGCCTCTCGCCGTCGGACGATCTCTCCGACATCAGCGCCGACCCCGACTTTGCCGAGCAGTACCGCCGCTATGAGACGCGCCTGCGGGAAATTGGCAATGCCGACTTCGGCGATCTCATTCTGCTTCCGGTGCGCATTCTCTCGGAGCACCCGGAGGTACGTGATCGGATACGCTCGCGGTTCCGGGTGGTGCTCGTTGACGAGTTCCAGGACTCCAATATCGCCCAGTATCGCCTGCTCGAGCTCCTCGCCGACCGCTCGACCTACGTCTGCGTGGTCGGCGATGATGACCAGTCCATCTACCGCTTCCGTGGCGCGGAGGTACGGAACATTCTCACCTTTCACGAGACCTTCCCCGGGACGGACGTCATCCGCCTCGAGGAGAACTATCGCTCCACCGGCAGCATCCTCGACGTCGCCTCCGCGGTGGTCGATCACAACGAGGGGCGCCTCGGAAAGACTCTGTGGACCCGCAAGGACCGCGGCCCGCTGCCCGTGCTCGCCGAGCTCAACGATGAGGAGGCGGAGGTCCACTACTGCCGCGAGGTGCTCTCCCGCGGCAACGTCTCCCCCGGCGAGACCGCCATCCTCTACCGCACGAACGCGCAGTCACGGCTGTTCGAGACGGTCTTTCTCCGCGAGGGCATCCCCTACCGGATTGTGGGGACCCTGCGGTTCTACGAACGCGAGGAGGTGAAGGATGCCGTCGCGGTGCTCAAGTTCCTCGCAAATCCGCGCGACGAGGTGAGCTTCCGGCGCATCGTGAACAAGCCGGCGCGCGGAATCGGCGCGACCACGCTCGAGAAGCTCGTTGCCGCCTCGGGCGAGACCCGGGGCGACCTGCGCGAGGCCCTGCGGGTTGCCGCCGCCCGGCTGAGTGCCCGAGCCGGGAACGCCGTGTCTTCGTTTGCCGCGGTCATCGACCGGGTGGAAGCGGCGTTCGGCGGAGAGAACCTCGTGCCGCTGCTCGATGCCGCCATTCACGAGACGGGTCTCACCGACTACCACGCCGAGAAAGACGAGATAGCCGGGACGCAGAAGCTTCAGAACCTCGAGGAGCTGCTCAACGCCTCCTCGCTCTACGCAGGCACCCCGGAGGGGCTCGTCGAGTTCCTCGAGAGCATCGAGCTCGACAGCGCCCGCGAGCAGGAGTCCGGAGATTCTCCCGAACGGGTGACCCTCATAACCATGCACAACACCAAGGGCCTCGAGTTCGATCGGGTGATAGTCACCGGACTCGAGGAAGGCCTTTTCCCGCGCGGCGGCGAGGAGTCCCCTGACGAGCTCGAAGAGGAGCGTCGCCTGTTCTACGTCGCGCTCACCCGTGCCCGGCAGTCGGTGCACCTCACGAGCTGTCGCTATCGCCGCATTCACGGACGACTTCTCACCTTCGTACCCTCGCGATTTCTCCGGGAGATCCCGGCGGAGCTTCTCGAGACCGCGGGCGGCGGGCCGGTCGGCGCGGGGCGCGCCGGCGGCTCGCATGGCGTCGGCGCGGACGGAGCCGGCGGGGACGGCGGCGAGTTCGCCCCCGGCACCTACGTCTACCACGACGACTACGGGACCGGCATGGTCATCAAGAAGTGGAAGTCGGGGGTGAACGAGCTCGTCCGCGTGCGCTTTGAAAGCGGCAATATCGCGCAGTTCATCCCACGCTACGCGCCGCTCGAGCGCATCGGAGGCGGCGAGCCATGAGCGAGCCCGGGCCCGAACGCCGGCCTGCGCTCCCGGAGATCCGGCGAGCGCGTGACTATCACCTCTACGGCGCGCACGGCCGCCGCTACCTCGACCTCTATCAGAACGGCGGTCGGGCGATTCTCTCTCATCGCCCGAAGGGTCTTGCGAGGCGCCTCAAGGGCGTGGTCGATCAGGGCCTGTGGGGCGACTATCCGTCGGTCTACGCCCGGCGCCTCGAGACGGTGCTGCGCACCCTCTTTCCCGCCTACCCCGAGGTCCGCCTCTACGCAACCGCCGAGCGGGCTGTGGCGGCCGCAGGCGGCGCTGTCGCCGACCCGGCGCTCGGCGACGACGGTGAAGCCGAAGCTCCCGGCCGGGCTCTGCGCGGCCCGCGGGCGGCGTGGTGGCGGCCGTTTCTCCCCGTCGATGCGGGCGCGGGCGGTGAGGGCCGCGCGGCGGCCGCCCCGGAGCTCCTCCTGCCGGTGCTGCCCTTCCCGGCGAGCTTCGCGCCGCAGCCCGTGTGCGCGGTGCGGTCCGGTCTGCTCCCGGATTCCGATGCCGTTTCCCCGGTCCTGCTCTCGGGGCTCGTGCAGGCGGCCCACCTGATCGCGGCGGCGGCCGGGGGTGAAGACGCGGCCGCCGCGGTTCCCGGTGCGCCGGGTGCGCCCGGTGCCGGGGGTAGCGGGGGCGCCGGGGGTAGCGGCAGGGCCGGCGCCGCCGGCCCGGTTCCCGCCGCCGCCGTGTATCCCATCACCCTCATTGATGATCGAGCCCTTGCGCTCTGGAGCAGGCGCGGCCCCTACCTCGAGCTGCGCTGCGGCGAGGAGAGCTTCTCCGGGGTCTTTGCGGCCTTTCTCGATGCGGGTATTATCATCAATCCGGGTTTCCCCGGTCCGAGTATCCTTCCGCAGTGGTGCTCGCGGGGGGAGTTTGAAAAGTTCGTCAAAGTCAGTAGGATGGCCGACAGTTAAAATATGGCAACCGAGGCGATGATACTCATCCTCAGCAGACTTATATTCGGAGCGATCGCGACTTTCCTGGCCATTGTGCTGTGGTCTCGAACGCGCGACGCGGCGTGGATGCTCATCGTCATCGGAACGATCGTCGGCTATGGCGAGGTCCTGTTTACGACGCTCGAGAGCTTTGGTATGGTCAGCCTCACCGTACTCAGTATTCAGGGAGTGTCGGTATTCGAGCTGGTCCTGGCGAATCTGCCGACCGCGTTTTTTATCCTGGCGTTCTCGGTCATGATCGCTCGCAAATAGGGCCGCAACGCCGGGCCCGGTCGCGGGGCCGTTGACAGAAGGGCGGAAATCGATAATCGTTCACGGTGGTCATCCACTGGAGAAACTGCTCGAAACGTATTGGAGGATAGGAATGGTTGCATTGCTCGTCGGACTCGTATTCGCACTCTTCGCCGTCTACTCGGTGCTGCCGGTTGACTGGTCGCTGCAGTGGGGGCCTGAGGTCGTGATGTTTCTCAAAGGCGGCGTTCCCATCATCGCTCTGTTCATCGGATTGATTGCCGTCTTCATCGGTATCGCGGACATCAAGGACAAGATCGAGGCGAAGAAGGAAGAGGCCGAGGAGGCGAAGGCCGGCTCGGAGGAGCAGTAGTCGTAACCGCGGCCGAAACCGGTTGGGACCGGCCACGGGGTTGACTTTTTGGCCTCTGCGTGCCAATCTTTTGCTCCACTGCACAGGTACGCCCGTAAGGACGCAGGAATACTATGAAAACGATATACCCGGATACGAACACAATCGAGCGCAAATGGTACGTGGTTGACGCCGAAGGAAAGACCCTCGGGAAGGTTGCAACCAACGTGGCACAGGTACTGCGCGGCAAGCATCGGCCCTACTTCACCCCCGACCGCGAAATCGGCGATTTCGTGATCGTCGTCAATGCCGATAAGGTGGATCTCACCGGTCGAAAGGCCGATCAGAAGATGTATTACCGCCACAGCGGTTATCTCGGCGGCATGAAGAGCTTCAACTTCAGGGATATGCTCAAGCGCAATCCCGTTTATCCGGTCGAGCACGCGGTGAAGGGCATGCTTCCCAAGAATCGCCTCGGACGGAAGATCTTCAAGAACATGAAGGTCTATGCGGGGCCGAAGCATCCTCACGCGGCGCAGAAACCCGAAGAGCTCGAAATCTAAGGAGACGAAACGTAGTGGACACAGCGATAGGTACCGGTAGAAGAAAAACATCCGTAGCGCGCGTGCATCTGCAGCCCGGCAGCGGAAAGTACTCCATCAACGGCAAGGATCCCGAGGCCTACTTCGGCTTCGGCGAGCACGTGTACATCGTCAATCAGCCGCTTCAGGCACTTGCCGGTGAAAACAAGTTCGACGTGAACATCACCGTCCACGGCGGCGGTAAGAAGGGCCAGGCAGGTGCCATCAGGCATGGACTCGCGCGCGCCCTTGTCGTCTTCGACGAAACCAACAAGAGCGTCATGCGCGAGAACGGGTTCCTGACCCGCGACCCCCGCATGGTGGAACGCAAGAAGTACGGTCAGCCCGGCGCACGGCGAAAGTTCCAGTTCTCCAAGCGTTAAGCGGTGCTGGTCGATTCCATCGATCAAAGAGGAGCCTCCGGCGGGCGAGTGCATATCTCGCTCTCCGACGGTTCCTCTTTTTTTGTGCCCCGGGAGCTCGTCGAATCGCTGGACCTCGCACCCGGAGGTGAATGTAATGAGGCGGCCCTTGCAGAGCTCCGCCACGCGCATCTACTCCATGAGGCGACCGAGAAGGCGATAGAGCTCCTGGCCCGCAGCGAGCACAGTCGCTTCCTGCTTGCCCGCAAACTGCTGCAGCGCGAGTTCCCCGAAGGGATCATTCGCGATGCCCTCGACCGCCTCGAAGAGCGCGGCTACCTCGATGACCGGCGCTTCGCCGAGCAGTGGGTCTCCTCGCGTGTGCGCCGCCGCCCGGAGGGAGAGACGGCTCTTGTTGCGGGTTTACAGGCCCGCGGGGTGGACGGGGGGCTTGCCCGGGAGGTCGTTGAGGCCTTCAAACGGGAGTTTCCCGAGGAGCTCGAGCGGGCCATGGAGCGCGCCGGTGACCGAATTCTGCGCACGCCGGGAGTGGGTGAGGCAGAATTACGAGAAAAGCTGCAAAGACGCGGTTTTCGGCTTTCCGACGTAACTACCTATATTGCAAGGCTTTCTGACGATTCTTTTCAGTAGAGAATTGCGAAAAATTTGCGTTGACATTCTGGATATAATAAATATATGCTTTTAGTGTTCTTCACAGAGGAAGGTGGAAGAGGATGGCAAAAACCGACAAGAAGATCCGTATTTTCTCGGCACTCGAGGTAGCGAATATCTGCGGTGTCGTGAATCAGACGGCAATCAACTGGATCAAGAACGGATATCTCAAGGCCTTCACGACCCCGGGGGGCCAGTACCGGGTGTACGCTGAGGACCTCGTGGATTTTCTCCAGTCACGCGGCATGCGCATGCCGGAAGAGCTCGAGCGCATCGTCCAGGAGCAGCGGGGGCTTCGCACCGTGGTCATTGTGGATGATGATCGGGACCTCAACGATCTCGTGGCTCAATATCTCAAGAAGCAGTACCCGGACCATGACATTCATCAGGCCTTCGACGGATACAAGGCCGGCAGGCTCATCGCCGAGCAGCATCCCGGACTGATTCTGCTCGACATCGATCTTCCCGGCGTGAACGGGCATCAGCTCGCGAGCGACATCAAACAGGACGAGTCACTCGGGAATCCCCTCGTGATCGCGATCTCGGGACTGGACGATCCGTCCGAGCGTGAGCAAATTCTCGAAGAGGGAGCGGACGCGTTTCTCGCGAAGCCGCTCGACCTCAGCAAACTGGTGGAGATGATCGAGAGCCTCGCGTCACAGCGGGCGTAGTGGCAGTAGTGGCGTAGGACCATGGCCGAGGAGACACACATCCATCTGTCCGCACGGGTCCACGGGCGCGTGCAGGGGGTTGGTTTTCGCTACCAGACCCGGTCGCAGGCGCACCGCCTCGGGCTCGGTGGATATGTGCGGAACAAGTTCGACGGTACCGTGGAAGTCGAGGCCGAAGGCCCGCGCGAGCGCGTTCAGCGTTTCCGCAAGTGGCTCGAGCAGGGACCTCCCGGGGCGCGTGTCACAAAGGTCGATGCCGACGAAAGGCCCGCCCGCAACATCTATGCGAGTTTTACCGTCGAGTTCTGAGCGCGGCTCCCGGTACGGGAGCCGCCAGTCGTTGAGTAATCCGCGAGCACTCAGCGCTTAATGGAGTAGAAAGCGTCGAGTCCGGCGTACTGCGCCGTGGCGTCGAGAAGATCTTCAATGCGCATGAGCTGGTTGTACTTTGCAAGTCGGTCGGATCGAGACATGGAACCGGTCTTGATCTGGCCGGTCTCGAGAGCGACGACGAGGTCCGAAATGAAGGAGTCCTCGGTCTCGCCGCTTCGGTGACTGACAATTGCGGTGTAGCCCGCGCGCTTGGCCATCTCCACCGCTTCGTAAGTCTCGGTGAGCGTGCCGATCTGGTTCACCTTGATCAGGATGGAGTTGCCGATGCCTTCCTTAATGCCGCGCGAAAGTCGCTTCGTGTTGGTGACGAAGAGATCGTCGCCGACGAGCTGTACCGTATTGCCGATTTTCCCGGTAAGTGATTTCCAGCCTTCCCAGTCATCCTCGGCCATGCCGTCTTCGATGGAGATGATGGGGTACTTCGCAGCCCAGTCGGCCCAGTAGGAGGCCATCTCTTCGGAGCTGAGCTCGCGATTGTCGGACTTCTTGAAGACGTACTTCCCCTTGTCCGAATCGTAGAACTCGCTGGCCGCCGGATCGAGCGCGATCATCACCTCGTCACCGACCTTGTAGCCCGCCTTCTCGATGGCCTTCATGATGACCTCGACTGCCTCCTCGTTCGACTTCAGGCTCGGGGCAAATCCGCCCTCGTCCCCTACGGAGGTGTTGTAGCCCTGATCTTTCAGGATGCTCTTGAGATTGTGAAAGATCTCCGCGATCATCCGCACCGCGCCGCGAAACGTCTCCGCACCGATGGGCATGACCATGAACTCCTGAAAGTCCACGTTGTTGTCCGCATGCTCCCCGCCGTTGAGGATGTTTGCCATGGGCACCGGCAGAAGGGTCGAGTGGTAGGTTCCGAGGTACTTGAACAGGGGTATCTCGAGAAACTCTGCGGCAGCCCGCGCCGTTGCGAGGGAGACACCGAGAATAGCGTTCGCACCGAGCTTCTCTTTGTTGTCCGTGCCGTCGAGCTCGATCATGGTGCGGTCGATATCGACCTGGTCGGTCGCATCGAGACCTTCGATCTCCGGTGCGATGAGGTTGTTGACGTTCTCCACGGCCTTGAGCACGCCCTTGCCCATGAACCGCTTCTTGTCGCCGTCGCGGAGCTCTATGGCTTCATGCTCACCGGTGGATGCGCCCGAAGGTACCGCGGCGCGACCGAGCACGCCGTCCTGCAGCACGACGTCTACCTCTACCGTCGGATTGCCGCGTGAATCGAGAATCTCCCGTGCCTCTACATATTCAATGACGCTCATGTACTACTCTCCTGGGTCTGAGTTGGGTTTCGCACTTGAATAGTGGAAGGTAAGCGTT
The DNA here is from genome assembly GCA_009908925.1 of Spirochaetota bacterium. GTDB lineage: Bacteria > Spirochaetota > Spirochaetia > DSM-27196 > PWMO01 > JAAAOH01. The sequence continues at coordinate 7,847 of JAAAOH010000019.1, forward strand.
GACCTGTCAAGGACGGCGCGAATAAGCATCGG
>JAAAOH010000048.1 GCA_009908925.1 Spirochaetota bacterium
AAAGTGGCGCCGGTATTCGCAGGTCTCGGCGACAAAGAACTCCTGCCCGCCGGAGTAAGTGGACATCCCGTCGAAGTCCGCGGCCGCACTGCCCACGAGCACTGCACCGGGGAGGCCGAGACGCTTCACGAGGCTGCCGATCATCGCGGTCGTCGTGGTCTTCCCGTGCACCCCGGAAACCCCCAGTGCGGGTCGCCCGAGGGAGAGCTCTCCGAGCGCCTCGGTATAAGTGAAGCGGGGAATCCCCCGATCGCGGGCCGCGGTCAGCTGGGGATTGCTCTCCGGATCGTAGGCGGCGGAGTAGATAACGATGCTTGTATCAGCGGGAAGCGCCTCCGCCTCGAAGCCCACATGGACGGGGACGCCGAGACGCTCGAGGATGGCGTCGGTGTAGAACACTTCCGCGGTGTCCGAGCCGGAGACCCGGGCGCCCGCCCGATGGAGCACCTCGGTCAGCGCGGTCATGCCGGTGCCCTTGATGCCGACCATGAACGCCGACACGTCCTCGAGTTGCGCGGGGAATCGATGGGCACCCATGGGCCACATCCTATCCAAAGCAGGGCGATTATTCAACGAGGGCGCGTCGACCCGCTCCCTCGACCTGCTTCCTGGACCGGCGGAAGGTAGGAGTCACTGAACTCCGCGCCGTGCCCCTGGGCCCAGGAGAGAAGACCTTCCGATGCCGCCCATCGCGCATATGGCAACAGGAGCTCCATGTCGTGACGCCCCCAGGCCTCGAGCGCCCACGCCGGAATGCAGGCTCTCACCGAGAGCTCGAGGGCCTCGGTCGCGACTTCCGCCACGGCCCCGCCAAGCACCGCCCCGGCAAGCACCGCGGCGGCGCCGGCCGGATCGGCGGCGGCGGCCATGAATCCGCGATAGGTCGCGCGGAGGAAGGCCCGGATGAGCTCCGGCTCCTTCTCCGCCCGGGCGCCGGAGAGGGCAAGCACGCGGTAGTGTGTGTACGGCGCACCGAGCTCCGGGGCCGTGTACCAGGCGATATTCTCGCTCTCGGCTCGGGCGAGCACCCCGTTCCGGGCCCAGGGGTACCCCCACGCGGCGTGAAACGCCCCCGACGCTATCTCGAGGGGATCCGGATCGGCCAGGCTGTACTCGATGAGCTCCACCCGCGCCGGCTCGGCGGCATGCTCCCCCATCACCGTGAGAAGGAGCTGTTGCAGGCGGGCGGACTGCGGCACCGCTACACGCCTGCCCTCGAGGTCGATGAGCTTGTCCACCGGCGTGCGTCGATCGTAGATGAGGCTTTCGAAGGTGGTGTGGTTCACCGCGGCAACCGACTCAAGGTCTTCGCCCTGTTCCACCGCGAGCATGAGGCGGTACGGAGAGATGCAGATGACATCACGATCGCCCGCAGATTCGGGCGCCGCAGCACCGGGGGGCGCCGATTCGGAGCCCGCAATCTCGAGATCGATCCCCTCTTCCCGGTAGTAGCCGCGGGCCTGCCCCACGAAGTATCCCGCATCGTTCGCCCAGGGGGAGGCCGAGTCGAAGTCGAGTCTCAGTGGTGTCATTCGCGGCCGCCCTGTCGTGCCGTCTCGAGCGCGTCGAAATCAGCGTCAAGCTGCTCCTTCGGCACGAGCGCACCGGGCTCGACCACGAGGAGAATGCGCTCGCCGAATCGTGCGAGCCCCTGTATGGCCGAGGCGTCCATGCTGCGGCCGATTGCCGGCGGCGGCTCGAGCGCCGCCTCGTCGAGATCGATCACACCCTCCACGGTATCGACGACGAGCCCCATCTGCAAGCGCTCCCCCGTATACTCGATGAGCACGACGAGAATGTGGCGTGCGGACGCCGGGTCGCCGGCCGAGTCATCATTGCCCGACTCATCGCCGGCCGAGTCATTCCCGGCCTCCATCCCGAAACGGCGTCTGAGCTCAATGACGGGGATCAGGCTCCCGCGCACATTGATGATTCCGAGGAGGTAGTCCGGGCAGCGGGGCACGACCGTCACGGGCTGCCACTCGAGCACCTCCTCGACGTCTCCCACCGGCGCGGCGTAGTGCTCACCGGCGAGGCCGAACACGAGGTGCGTGCCGCCGCTGCTTTCGACCGCGCCGCCGCCGTCATCGGCGCCCGCGGTGCCGATGCCCGCCGCTCCGGTTTCGGCGAAGCCGCCGCGTACACCATCACCTTCACTCATTCCTTCACCTCCTCCGCGCCGACGCGCACGAGGCGGTCCACGTCGAGCATGAGCGCCGGCGTGCCGTCACCGAGGGTGACCGCGCCGGAGATGCCCTCCACGCGCTCGAACACCTTGCTCAGAGACTTGATGACGGTCTGATAGTTGTCGTGAATACTGTCGACGAGAAGGCCGATTTTCCGGTCGTCGTTGGAAACCACTACGAGCTGCGATTGCTCGAGATCCGCGGGGGCGAAGCCGAAGAACCGCCGCAGATCGAAGTACGGCAGGATCTCGCCGCGGAAATCGATGATGCGCTGGTCTGCGTTCCGCTTCATTGCCTGCATGTCGATGCACTCGACGATGTAGGCTATGTTTATCAGATAGTAGCCGCCGGCGATCCGGGCAAGCAGTCCCTCGACGATGGCGAGGGTCAGCGGGATGCGAAGGCTCATGCGCGTGCCCTTCGCAGGGCGGCTTTCCACGCGCACCGTGCCGCCGAGTTTCTCGATGTTCTGCTTGACCACGTCCATCCCGACGCCCCGCCCGGAGACGTTCGTGGCCGCAGCCGCGGTGGAGAAGCCGGGGGAGAAGATGAGATCGAGCATCTGCTCCTCCGAGAGATCGGCATCCGCGGCAATGATGCCCCGCTCGGCCGCCTTCGCCCTGACCTTCTCCGCATCAATACCCTTTCCGTCGTCGGCCACCTCGATAACGACGTTCGTACCGGCGTAGTACGCCGCGAGACGCACCGTCCCCCGGGAATCCTTGCCCGCGGCACGGCGTTCCTCGGGTGTCTCGAGCCCGTGGTCGATGCTGTTTCGGATGATGTGGAGCAGCGGGTCCTTGAGGGAGTCGATGACGTTCTTGTCGAGCTCGGTCTCGGAGCCCTCGATCTGCAGGGCCACCTCTTTGCCGAGGTCCTGCGCGAGGTCCCGCACCAGGCGGCGGAAACCGCTGAAGAGAATGTCCACCGGCACCATGTGCATGTCGATTGACAGGTCCCGCAGATCCCGCACCAGGGCTTCCATCTGCTCGCCCATGGCGATGAACTCCCGGTCCTCGCGGGACTCGGCCCGGTGGGTGAGATTCGCGTGCATGGAGACGAACTCGCCGACAAGGTTGACCAGCGAATCGAGCTTCTCGGTACTGACCTTGATGGACGATGTAGTCTCGGTGACCTGCCGCTGCTCCCGCATGCGGCGGACGTACTGTTGCTCCTGCAGAGCGGACTCCACCCGCTCGGGCGTGATGTAGCCGCGCTGCACGAGCGTCTCGCCGAGGTAGTCGCGCGAGCCCATCGCCTGCTCGAGATCACCGGGGGCTATGTCGCCGCGCTCCACGAGTATCTCACCGAGCCGTTTGTAGGAGATGTCGGTGTCGAGGACACTGCCCTCGTCTATGAGCTGCACGCGGACCTCGGAGTTCCCCTCCACGAAGATGAATACGTCGCGGATGGCGTTCTCCCCGGCTCTGCTCGTGAGGACGATGTCCCAGGAGATGTAGCACGCCTCGGGATCCATGGAACCGAGGCTCGGCACGCGGTCGGTGAAGCCCATCACCAGCGCCGATCCGAGCTCTGCGAGCTCCTTGATAAGCAGCAGCGGATTGGTGCCGGTTCGATAGAGATCCTCTCCCGGCACGAAGGTCACGCGGTAGGTGCGCTCCTCGGCCTCCGCAACGAGGCCGGCCGGGGTGGCGGCTGCGGCCGTGGTCGCCGGCCCTTCGGCCGGTTCGGTCGCGGCTGCCCCGCCGGCCGCGAGGAGCCGTCTTTCGAGCTCCGCGCCCTCCTCGAGCAGTCCCTCCGCGGCCGCGTCCCCGGTCGCGAGCAGCGCGCCGATATGGTCCTTGGCCTGCAGTCCGAGCTCAACGAGCTCAGGCGAGACCGGCGCCTCCCCGTCGCGCACGCGGGCAAAGACGCTTTCTACGGTATGGGCGAAGGACACGAGCTGATCGAGGTCGAACATGTTGCCCGAGCCCTTGATGGTGTGAAGGCTGCGGAAGGCGCTGTCGACGGAGTCGGTGTCTGCCGGATCATCCTCGAGCTGCATGAGCGCGCGCTCGAGCTCGGCGAGGAGCTCGCGGGCCTCTTCGCGAAATGTCTCGAGCGGATCGTCGTGGACCTTCATGTCAGTCCTCCGCTTCCCCGCCGAGAGGCTTGAGCCCGGCAAATCGGAAGAACTTCGCGAAGCGCTCCCCGTTCCCGCCGTATTCCACGGTGAACTCGATCCCGCGCTCCTCCGCGGTGCGTGCGGCTGCATAGAGAAGCTGTGCGCCGGCAAGGTCGAACGAGCCGACCGCCGACACGTCTATCCGCAGCGCCCCGGACACCTGCTCGAAGGCATCCATCAGGGAGACGCGGATATCGGCGGACGTCTGGAAGGACAGCTCCTCTTCTATGAACAGCGTCGGCGGCGCAACGCCGGCGTCGAAACGGGGATTCGCCATACGGACCTGATACCTCTCAGAAGTCGACGCTGTCGGATATCTTCTTGACGGTGGCGAGGAGACCTTCCCTATCGAAGGGCTTCGTCATCCAGGCGGTGGCACCCGCCTCCCGGCCCTGCTGTTTCTTCTCTGCCTCGGACTCCGTAGTCAGCATGAGAATCGGAACGGACCTGGCCACCTCACCCTCGCGAATGGAACGGATGACCTCGATGCCGTTCATGCCCGGCATATTGAAGTCGGTAATCACCAGATCTATATCCGGAGTCAGCTTCTCCAGGCCTTCGGCGCCGTTGCTCGCCTGCACGACCTCGTAGCCGGCTCCGCCCAGGATGAGTGAGGTCATCTGACGCATCGAAACGGAATCATCAATGTAGAGTACTTTCCTGGACATCTTCAGGATGCCTCCTTCACGGGGAGAGTGATCGTGACCTTGGTGAAGGTCTCCGGGGTATCGCCGGTGTAGTCCACGCCGTTCTCGGCCCTTACCCACGCGTCCTGTCGACGAAGCAGCTGCCGCACGACGTAGAGACCCGTGCCGTCGCTCCACTCCTCCCCCTCTATGTTCACGGGGAAGGCCTCGATGGTATAAAACAGGTCGAAGACGAGCTCGGTGTAGTCGTAGGGTATACCGAAGATGCGGTTCCCTTCCCGGTCGCAAGCCTGCGCCGTGGTGGGCATGTTCCTGACACAGATGTCGAGGCCGCCACTGCGGGAGTCGCGACACGGTTCAAATATCAGCAGAATGCGGGAGTCCTCCGGCGAGTATTTCACCGCGTTGAACACGAGCTCGGCCGCGATACGGCGCGTGTAGTCCATATCGACCTCGACGACGCCGTCGAGCCCCTCGGTGTCGATCATCGAATAGTAGGTGCGCCGATGGGTGGCGGCCAGCCCGCCGAGCACCTCTCTCATGTGAGCGTCAATGGCTCGCACGAAGTCCGCCACCGGCACCGGCTTGCGGTCGAGCTCCAGTTCATCGAGCCCGCTGATGAAGCTGATGTAGTCGAAGACCTGCTTCTGACCGCGCCCGGCCTGAAGAATCATCTCGATGAGCTCCCTGCTAAGCTCGATGGTCTCGCCCTCCTCTGAGTCCATCTGCTGCTCGAGCAGATCAACCCACAGAAAACCGCCGGCCTGATTGATGGTGCGGGAGAGAAGGTTGATCATCTGCTCGGTCTGATGGATGTCCTTGGAGGCGTAGAGCAACCGCCAGTTGACCAGTTTCTGCCGCTCCATCTCGAAGAGCTCGCGCTCGCGCTCGGCCTGGCGGACCGTACGCTCGTTCTGCTTATCGCGGAGATTCTTCTCTATGCGAAACAGCAGAACTTCCGGCACGATCGGCTTGGTGATGTGATCGTCAGCGCCGGTCTTGACCAGATCTATGGCAAGCTGGATGTCGGTGTTCGCGGTAAGAAACACGAACGGCGTCTCGCTGTCCCGACGCCGAACGGTCTTGAGAAACTCATCCCCGTTCATGCCGGGCATGAAAAAGTCGGACAGGATGAGATCGTAGGCCGCCGGCTCGAAAAGCTCTGAAGCCTCGACCGCCGATTCGTAGGCATGCACCGCATAACCTTCGGATCGTAGTGTCTCTTCGATGATCGCGAGGCTGGTTACATCGTCGTCAACTACAAGGATCTCGCTCACAGGTCTGTGCTCCCTCCGCAGAAACATACCCGATAGCGGCCCCGGAGGTAAAGATGTTTACGGAGTATTTTGACTTTTTTGTAGGGAGGCCCGGCGCGCCGAGTGAGGTATCAAGGAGCGTGTTGGTGAGCCTCGGGTTATTCTTTGCAGCGCAACAGGCTCTGTGCGAACGACGTCTCCGGATGCTCTCATGCACCGCACAACCTGGCCAGAGCCCCGCCCTGATTAGACTTGTCCGCTTTGGTACCAACACGCTTCTATATACCTTACGCGCTGTTGGCACCGCAGCCGGAATCCGCTACCCTGACAACAATGGTCACCCGGGGACTGCTGCTGAACATATCCGTCGGCCTCATGCTTCTCGGCATCGGCATCGTCTTTGCCGCGGGGGTCGGATTCTGGCCGTGGATCCTAGCGGTCGTCGGCGTCGCAACGCTTCCGGGCGCAGCCAGTCGCGACCGCGTTGCCGAAGGACTCCAGACCTTCATCTGGCTCGTCGGCCTTACGATTCTTTTCGCTCTCGATGCGGTCTGGCCGGGAATCCTCATCGTACTCGCGGTCGGCCTCATCGCGCAGGTGCTCGTACCCGTGAGGCGCATCGTGGAGCCGCCGCAGGAGTGACGGGCCGCCGCTCAGACAATCCCCAGCTCGCGAAGCGTCACCGTCACCGCCGCAATCGCCGCAGTCTCCGTTCTCAGGATGCGCACCCCGAGCCGCGCAGTTTCGAAGCCGTTATCGCGGAGGACGTGGAGCTCGCCGTCGGTCCATCCGCGCTCGGACCCGACGGCGATGATCCGGCCGGGGTCCGCCGCGACCCGCGCGCCCGCAGGGATTTGCACCTCCGCGGAGGCCGCCGCGTCCGGGCCGGCGCCGCCGGCCGCTGTGCCGCTCGCCGCCGAACCCCCGCAGCCGGCCGCCGCCTCTCCCGTCGCCGCGTTATCGAACACCACCCGCGGCGCGCCCTCGCGCCCCTCGACAACCTGAGCGATCGCATCCGCCAGCCTCCAGGCCTTCCCGACCCGCGGCAGCAGCGTGGAGCCCGCCTGCTCCGCTCCCTCTACCAGCAGCCGGCGTACGTCATGACCCCGCCAGAGTTTGCTCTCGAGGTAACTCTTCTCGCCGAGCTCGGTGCGCACCACCACGAGCTGCTCGATGCCGAGGGTCGAGAGATCGCGGAGCATGCGGCGCAGGACTATGGGCCGGGGGTGCCCAAGGAGCAGGCGTACCGGGTACAGCGGCTTCGAATCGGATGTGGTGACGGACGCCTCGGCGTTCGGAGCTGCGCCCCGGGCGTCTCGGGCGGGCTCACCCGGGCTCTCTGCCGCCGGTGCGCCTATCGACGCCGACCGGGGAACCGCGGCGCCGCCTTCATTCGCGGACTCCGCCTTCGCGCTCCCGTTCTGCGCTTCCGCCCCGGACTCGAGCTCTATCCGCAGGCCGCCGTCGGCCTCGACCGAAACGAGCCGACCCGCGCAGTCGGCGCCGTCCACCACCCCGGCCCGAAAGGAGTCGCCGGGGCCGAGCCGGAGCA
>JAAAOH010000213.1 GCA_009908925.1 Spirochaetota bacterium
CGTTCCGACCGGGAACCTTCTGCGCTGCACGCATTGTGGCTACACCGTCCGCTACAACGCCTTCGGCTTCTTCGAAGCTGCGGCCGGAACACTTCGCTTCGACAACGTGCGCTCGTGGAATGTGTGGCAGATCACGCGGTTCACGGCATACCTCGACGCCGGTGTTCCTGACGGGACGGCCGTGGCCGCACCTGATGGCGACGCCGCCGCGGCCGCCGACAGCACGACGGGCGGCGCGGCCGCCGCATCGCTCATGCATGAGCCCGATATCGTTCTCTACCGTGGCTTCAAGTCGACGCCGCTTCAGATCATCGACCGCGGCAGCCTCGATCTGCACACGGATGAGATCCGCTTCTCCGGCCGCCGACGCGGCACGAGCCTCACCTTCCCGGTCGGCCTCATCGAGGGGGCCAATATCCAGAACGGCGAGCCGCTCGAGTTCTACTTCCAGGGTGACATGTACCGGGTCACCATCCCTTCGCCCCGGGGAAACACCTACAAGTGGCTCCTCGCCATGGAACATCTACAGGGAAAAGCGGTGCTCGAGACAACCGACGCGTCGGGCCAGTCGGGCTGACCGCGGGGGCGACCCCCGGCAGCGACGGCCGCAGGCCCTGACCGACGGCAGCATGCCGCTTGACGAAGAGTGGCGAAATCGTTATAAGTTACCTTCCCACGCAAAGAGGAGTTCTGATCATGTCCAGGAAATGCACGATTACCGGGAAGAAGCCCCTTTCTGGCAACAACGTATCCCACGCGCATAACAAGACCAAGAAGTGGCAGAAGCCCAACATCATCGACAAACGGCTCTATGTGCCCGAGCTCGGCCGGACCGTTCGCGTCCGCCTCTCAACGCGTGCGCTCAGAAGCGTAAGCAGGCACGGCCTCCTTCCCTTTCTCAAGAAGAACGGCCTGCAGCTCAAAGACGTCATCTAGACCCGAACACCTAAGCTCCGGTATAGAGCTCGCCGTATGGAAGACCCGTGACCGTCTCGCAGACGTCACGGGTCTTTTCGTCTACGTCCTCTTTGCGCCCGCCGTTTCGAAGCCGCTCGATTTCACCACGAATAATCTCATGCGTATGGGGCATGATGGGGAACGCCGCCGCCGCGAGAATGCCCAGCGCGATGATCGCCACCGGTCCGAAGACGAAGAATATCCTGAGCCCCTGGATAGTTTCGGGTGACTGCGGCTGATTGGAGACGAAGCCGATGAGCTGCAGCACGAGTCCCACCAACGGAATGGCGATGAGCCCCTGCACCAGCTTTCGAAAGAGCGTCATCGCCCCGGAGTAGGTGCCGGCGCGCTGCTGCCCCGTTATGAGTTCGTCCACGTCGGTGATCGTGGGAAGCATGGCCCAGGGGATGAGAATGCCCGCCGACAACCCTGCACCCATCAGCACGCAGACCGCGCTCAGCAACCAGGCGGGCGAGCCCGGCTGCACCACGAAGAACACAAGAAGCAGGCCGCTCCCCCACAGCGCCATCCCCAGGCGATAGGCAAAGCCCTTGCCGCGGGCGTTGGCAATTCTCACGTAGACCGGCAGCATGGCGATCTGTGCAACGAGCAGGCTGCCGATGGCCAGCGAGTAGAGCCCGGGACGCTCGAGGTAGTATGTGATGAAGTACGCGAAGACGGCCATGAGAATATCCACGGCGCTATAGGCGGCGATGTACATGGAGATGTGGATCCGGAATGATTTGTTGCGAAAAATGCGGATGAACTCGCGGAAGTATTTCCTTACCGTCTGTGTCGCCGGCGGGACGTAGTCGGGGAGCTCCCAGGTGCCGAGGAATACGAGGATCCACGGCAGGGCGTAGAAGATGCCGAAGGCGGAGCCCATCATCAGGTAGCCCGTTGCGTCGGCGCCGGGGGCAAGATCGACGATCAGCCCCGGCAGCGTCCCGGCAAGCAGCGTCGAGAACTGGGAAAACACCAGCCGCGCGCCGGAGAGCCGGGTGCGCATCCGGTAGTCACGGGTGAGCTCGGCGTTGAGCGCGGAGTAGGGCACCATCACCATCGTGAACACCGCCGAGAAGAACACGTAGGCGACGGCGTAGTAGATCGCCCGCGACCACTGCGGTCCCACAGTCAGCGGGACCCAGAGGGCGGCGAAGCTGACGGCGATCGGGGCGATGCCGATCAGGAAGTAGATCCGGCGACGGCCGAAGCGGCTCTTTGTTCGGTCCGAGATATAGCCCATGAGGGGATCCGAGATCGCATCGAAGCCCTTGCCCACCGCGAAGACGAGACCTGCGAGGAAGGGTGCGAGACCCACAAACTCGGTCAGAAAGAACATGAACAGCAGTCCGATCACGGTGAATGACCCGCCGCCGAACATGTCTCCGAGACCGTAGGAGATCAGGGTGGGGAACCGAACCTCTCGTGGTTGTGCATCACTACTCACGGCCGTCTCCTTGAGGAAATGGTCGGAATAGCATACCATCGAACGCCGATGAGGAACACAATTTCGGTCCCCGAGCGCAGATATCGCCGCACCGTCGCCTGGTACATCGGAAAGGCGCTGCTGTGGGCATTGACGAGGGAGACGGTCTACGGGCGCGAGAACTTTCCCGAAACGGGGCCGTTCATCGTCGCGGGCAATCATCGGGGCATCATGGAGGTGTTCCTGATGGTATCGGCCTCACCTCATAACATCGAGGTGCTCGGTGCCGGGGATATCCCCCTCGACCGGCGCTACCGGTACTTCGCCGACTTCTACGGCTACATTCCCTACAAGCGCGGACAGATGGACCGCAAGGCGCTCATGACCGCCGAGAAGGTGCTCGAACAGGGGCGGGTGGTCGGAATCTTTCCCGAGGGTGGCATCTGGAAAGCGGCGCGGAAGTCCGCCCACCGTGGCGTCGCGTGGCTGAGCTTCGCCTCCGGCGCCCCGGTCGTCCCCGTCGGCTTTGCCGGCATTCACGAGGCCATGTGGCGCATGGCAACGCTGCAGAATCCCAAGCTCGAGACCTGGATCGGAAAGCCGATCCCCCTGCCGGAGCGCGATCCGGCCCTTCCCCGAAAGAAGCAGATGGAGCTTCATGCCGAGAACATTCTCGACCACATCGATGCTCTCATTCCCGACTGGGACAAGGAAGTACACGTCGAGCCCGAGTGGGAGGAGTACGACCTGCACGTATGGGTCACCGAGCCCCACGGGCAACCCGAGAACCGTGCCCCCGACATCGTCCACCCCGAAGTACTGGTGCGCTTTTTTCACATCCCGGTCATGATGGATGCGCTTTACTTCAATCTGAAGCGGCGATCCGTAAAGCCCCTGCGCAGCTTCCTCAAGGTCTACAGCGCGGCCGCCGTCCACCGGGCCGTCTGCGTGGTGCTCGGCTACGTGCGCCGCACGAATCCGGCGTTCCTCACGTATCGCCTCGGGGACGACACAGCCGCAAAGCTCGAAGACGCGCTCATCTCGCTGCGGGAGGTGGCGGCCGAGGCGGCAGCGCGCGGTGCCAGGATGCGGAATGTGCCCATCTACCGCTACCGGATGCCCGGCGAGAGCGAAGTCGTGGAGCTGCGCTCGCCGAGGTCCGCACGACGCTTCTGAAGCGCTGGCACGCGAGCGCCCGTCCGTCGTATAATTTCAGTTACATGAAACCATCTTCCTACGCACACACCTACTCGATTATCGCGATTGACGCCGAGGCCGGAGAAATGGGCGCGGCCGTACAGTCGCACTACTTCTCCGTCGGCTCCATCGTGCCCTGGGCCCGCGCCGGAGTCGGCGTGGTTGCCACCCAGGCCCTGGTAAACGCCCAGTTCGGACCCGACGGCCTTGCGCTACTCGAAGCCGGCCACTCACCGCGCGAAGCGCTCGCGAAGCTCCTCGAGGCAGACGAGGGCCGCGCCTACCGCCAGGTCGCACTCCTCGCCCCCGGGCAGGCACCCGCCACGCACACCGGTGAGACATGCATCGCTGAGGCCGGCCATGTCACCAGCACCGACTATTCCTGCCAGGCAAACATGATGCTCAACGACACCGTCTGGGAGGCCATGTCACAGGCCTTCGACGCCGAGAACGGCCCCCTTTCCCACCGGATGCTGACCGCCCTCAAGGCCGCCGAGTACGAGGGCGGCGACATCCGCGGCCGGCAGTCGGCCGCGATGGTCATCGTCCGCACCGAAGCCACCGGCCGCGCCGTTGACGACCGCGTGCTCGACCTTCGTGTGGAGGACCATCACAACCCGCTGACCGAGCTCGAGCGCCTCCTCGCCGTCCACCAGGCCTATCGCCATGCCGATGCGGGCGACGCCGCAATGGAAACAGGGGATATTCGCCGGGCGCTCGAAGAGTTCCGCACCGCGGAGGACCTGCAACCCGACAATCTGGAGCTGCACTACTGGCACGGGGTCAGCCTTCTGAATGCGGGGCGTATTGACGAGGGGCTTGCGATTCTTGGCGAGGTCGTCTCGCGGAATCGGAACTGGCTGGAGCTCACCCTTCGCCTTCCCGACGCGGGGCTGGCCGACTTCGACGAGAAGACGCTCGGGCGGTTGCGGGAGTTGTAGCCGGGCCTCGCGGCCGCGATCAGCCCGGGAGCTCGAGCTCCCGCCGGGTCCACCTGCCTGCTATCGAAAATGCCACAATGATCACGCCCAGCAGACTCACTGCCACGAGCACCGGCGCGACGCCGGCACCGGCGGTGAGCTGGTAATAGAGGGTGGCAACGATCCACGCGAGCACGGTCTGATACACACCCATGACTGCAGCGTATGCACCACCCATTTCCTTGACGGCCGCACCTATGGCCGCAACACAGGGGATGTAGATGAGAATGAACAGCAGGTAGGCGTAGGCGCCTGCTGAGTCGAACCTCGCCTTCATGCGCTGAAATACCAGCGGCTCGCCGCGGCCGCCGCCACCGGCCGCGGCGTCGCCGAACCCCAGCGGATCGAGCAGCCCGGAGACCGCGCCCGAGAGATTCTCCGGGATGCTGGCAAGCGCCTCGCCGAGGCCACCGAGTATATCCACCTCTGCACCGGCAGCGCGTTGATCGCTCTGGCTGTAGAGCGAGCTCAGCGTGCCGACCACCGCTTCCTTTGCGAACATGCCGGTGAAGATACCCACCGTCGCCGGCCAGTTCTCGTCCTCGATGCCCATCGGACCAAACACCGGTGTCACCGCCCGGCCGAGCCCGGCAAGCACCGAATCCCCGGTGTCCTGCCGCCCGAAGCTCCCGTCGAGCCCGATCGAGTTCACGACGCTCAGAATCGCCACGATGATCGTGATGGTCACCCCGGCACGATACACGAACACCTTCAGGCGCTCGAACGCGTGGGAGAGGATGTGCAGACCGCGGGGCGCGTGGTAGGGAGGGAGCTCCATGATGAAGTGGGAGACCTCGCCGCGAAACAGCGTGTGTTTGAGCAGCAGGCCGGTGAGAATGGCGATGACGATGCCCACCACGTAGAGGGAGAACACGACGAAACCCGAGCTCGCGGGAAAGAAGGCCCCGGCGAAGAAGGCGTAGACAGGCAGCCGGGCACCGCAGGACATATGCGGCGCCATGAAAATCGTCATGAAGCGGTCGCGCTTTGTGTCGAGGGTACGCGTCCCCATGATCGCCGGCACCGTGCAGCCGAAGCCGACCATCATCGGAACGAAACTCTTTCCCGGGAGGCCCACCCATCGCATGAAGCGGTCCATGACGAAGGCCGCCCGGGCCATGTAACCGGAGTCCTCGAGCGCGGCAAGGGCGAGAAACATCGCGAAGATGATGGGAACGAAGGTCGCCACCGTCTGGATGCCGGCGCCGATGCCGCCCGCTAAAATCGCCACGAGCCAGTCCGGCGCGGCGATCGTTCGAAGGACCGCACCGAAGCCATCCACGAAAATCGTTCCAAAGAGGATATCGAAGAAGTCGATGAAGGCGTCGCCCACCACCATCGTGAACCAGAACACCAGATACATGACCGCAAAAAAGATGGGTATGCCGAGGAGGCGGTTCATCACCACGCGGTCGATAAGATCGGTCATGGACTGGCGATTGAGCTTGCTGCGGGAGATATGCCTGGTGAGCCCGTGGATGAACCCGTAGCGGTAATCGGCAATGACGACGTCGGGGTCTTCGCGGGTGTGGTGGCGAATCCCCTCGATGACCGAATCAACTGCCTCGGCGGGCAGAGCACCCTCGGCAACCACCCGTTCGGTGATCCACGGGTCCTGCTCGAGAAGCTTCACCGAAAGCCACCTCGGATTCGCCCCGATGCTCTGTGAAACCTCGCCGAGCGGGGCTTCCCACCGGGAGATCGCGGCCTCGAACTCTTCGGGATAATCGACCCGCGCCGACGGAACACTCGGATCCTGCAGGCTTCGATAGAGCTCCTGCTTCACCGAACGAATCGAGCCGCGATCGGTTGCGCTGGCCGGAATGACGGGGACGCCGAGATGCTCGGAGAGGTGATCCACATCGATGGACAGGCCCTTCTTGTCGGCGACATCCATCATGTTGAGAACGATGAGTAGGGGGATCTTCAGCTCGACGAGCTGCAGCGTCAGGTAGAGGTTCCGCTGGAGGTTCGATGCATCGACGATGTTCACGACGAGGTCGACATCAGCGCTCAGCAGGAAGTTCCGTGCCACGATCTCGTCCTCGGAGCTTGCCGACAGCGAGTAGATGCCCGGCAGGTCGACCAGATGGACCTGCTCGGCACCCCGCCCCACCGGCGCACGCTCCGGTCGCGTGGTGTGCTGATACTCGTTCATGAACGGGGAGGAGAGGAACTCGCTGACTGCGTCGAAGTTGAGAAGGCCCTCTTTCTTCTCCACGGTGACGCCCGGCCAGTTTCCGATCCGCTGCTTGCTACCGGTGAGACCGTTGAAGAGCGTGGTCTTTCCACTGTTCGGGTTTCCCGCAACCGCTACGGTACGAGTACGAGTCGTGGCGTTTGTCTCCATTGCGGACTCCGCTGTCGGACCTGCGGACTCAGGCCTCGATCCGCTCGAGCTGTAGTACTCCGGCCTCGTGCTTGCGGAGTGACAGGCTGAAGTCCCGCACCTCGATTTCGACCGGGTCACCCATGGGTGCGACTTTCGTGAGCCGGATCGTGGTGCCACGGGTGAGCCCCATGGACAGCAGCTTGCTGCGGTAGGATGACCCCCCGCCGTGATATCCAACGATGACCGCGGATTGGCCTATGTCGAGATCGGAGATGGAGAGATGATGATCCGGCTCGCGAGTAACACGCGCCCGTCTATGTCTGCGTCCACGCCCGAGGCCGGAACCGCCTCTGCCGGGCCGCGAATGATGTTTGTGCATGTAGTTCGACTCTGAGTGTCTCACGTAACCACCGGGAAGTATAGCCGCCGCGAGCTCGCGCTGTCAACGAGCGTCGGATGCGCGCACGATGCGGTTTCGTCCCCCGCGTTTTGCACGGTACATAGCCGAATCGGCCGCCTTTATCAGCTCCGGCACGGACATGTCCGCTCCCGCCAGCGCGGCAACCCCGATACTCAGCGTAGGTTGTATGGTGATTCCGCCGGGCGGGGGCGTCGTTTTCATCTGCTCCACCAGGCGTTCGGCAAGCCGGGTGGCCGCATCTTCCCCGGAATGCGGCAGCAGGACGCCGAACTCATCGCCTCCCAGCCGACCGAACACATCATGCTCTCGAATGACCTCACCGGCAACCGCCACGACACGCTGCAGGAGTGC
>JAAAOH010000137.1 GCA_009908925.1 Spirochaetota bacterium
GGATGTGACCGAGAAGAAGAGCGGTCCCGGTTTTCAGAAAGCGGCGGGGTCCGAGCTCGTCGCGGTGATGCGGCGAAACGGCGCCCTCGCCCGCGACTATGCCGAGCGCCATGGTGTACCACGCTGGTACGACGACGCATCGGCTCTGGTCGCCGACCCCGAGGTCGACGCCGTGTACGTTGCAACTCCGCCGTCCTCACACCTCGAGTACACGCGCATGGCTGCGGAGGCCGGGAAGCCCGTGTACGTGGAAAAACCAATGGCCCTCAATGCCGCGGAGGCCGAGGCGATGGTGAGCGCATGTGAGGCCGCCGGTGTCGGCCTGTATGTCGCCTACTATCGTCGCGGCCTTCCGCGCTTCCGTCGTGTCGCAGAGCTTGTAGTCGGGGGCGCGATCGGCCGGGTACGCACGGTATCTACCCAGTACTGGCGGCCGTCGGCCGAGGCGGGCACCGACGGCTGGCGGGTGGACCCCTCCGTTGCCGGCGCGGGCTACTTTGCCGACCTCGCCAGTCACACCCTCGATTTTCTGGACTTTCTGCTCGGTCCCGTGGCCCGGGCGCAGGGCTTCGCCGCGAATCAGGCCGGCCTCTACGACGCGGAGGACGCGGTATCGGCGAGCTTCCGCTACGAATCCGGCGTGCTCGGGACGGGGCTCTGGTGCTTCACCGGCGGAACCTCCCGGGACGTGACCGAGGTCGTGGGGAGTGAGGGAGCCGTGCGCTTCTCGTCGTTCACCACCGACCCCGTCGAGCTCGAAACTGCAGCAGGGGTCGAGATGATCGCAATCGACAATCCGGAACACGTGCAGCAGCCGCTCATCCAGATGGTCACCGACGAGCTTCTCGGGAGTGGCCGGAGCCCGAGCACCGGCCGTTCCGCGCTTCGTACCGCCCGCGTGATGGACACGATCCTCAGCGACTACTACCGAACCGGCTGAGCCGACCGCCACCCGGGTCCACGTACAGGGGGTGCCGCCCGCCTTACACCTTCTCGATGCCCAGAAGCCCGATGTGCTTGTCGAAGTGCGCCTCGAGCAACTCGTAGTACAGCTCCTCGTTGTCGTGAAGAAAGCTGAAAAAGGGCTCCCGAACCTCGGGGTCATTGAGCAGGCCGCCGTAGGAGATGTGCAGGAACTGCCGCCAGTTCGGGTCCTCGAGGTACGATGGAAGTTCCTCCTCGGGGACCTCGTCGAGGGGCCGCACGCCGCTCACATCGGCAGTGATGTGATAGTTCTTCAACGCCTCGGGATAATACTCGTAGGTCTTTCGATGAATGAGGCGATAGAGCTCCGGATGCCGAATGGCGACGGCCCGTAGCGCCTCGAGCCAGCTCGTACCGGAGGTTTTCAGATGAAGTCGTCCGCCGGTGTGGTGTCCGATCGACGGATACACTCCGAACTTGTCACTGCCCGAGTGGACCGAGATCTTGTAGCCGCCGAACTCATCGGCGATGGCGCAGTGCACCGTGAACTGTCGGTCGAACTCAGCCACGTCGCCGATATAGTCGATGGCCTTCTGAAAGTCTCCGATGAAGCGTGGTGCAAGGCTGTTTACCGTAACGCCCCGAACCTGCAGCTCCCGCGCTATGAACAGGTGATGCTCCGGCAGTGTCGGCGTGGTGGTCTCGTCGATGCTGATCTCGAGGTCGTAGGCGTCTCCTGTCCGCGCCTTGAGGTGATTGTTCACCTTCTCGGCAAAGTCGAGCGCATCGCCGTAGAGCAGCGCGCATCGGGCCAGTTCGACCCGGTCGAGGGTGAGCGTCGCGTCGCCGGCCCGATAGTCCACATCCGCGTAGTCCGTCTCGAGCCGCGCGCGCAGTCCGGCCTCGAGCGCCTCGAACCCGGCGGTGAGATCGCCCTCCGACCAATCGGCCACCTCCGGGCGAAGCACCTCGGTGAGGTCGAGGGTGATCATCGGCATGCTCTCGCCGAGAGCGGTGTCGATGGCCTCGATCGTTTTCATGTGATCCGCATCCGCGCCGAACCCGTCCTCGTAGCCTTCCTGGAAAACGGCAAAGCTCGCATCCGCAACCACGTCGGCAAAGCTCCGGCCGGTGTAGTCGAGCTCCCGAAGACTCTGCTGCGCGAGCACCGGGTAGCAGCGGTACTTGCGGGCGGCACGGATGTGCCCGGCGCTTGCCACGCCGAGCCGATCCCCCATCCCGATGGTCGTGCGTTCCTCGCGAAGCGACACCGGCTTCGTAAAGGGAAAGAGCTTCCACAGATGTCGCACCGCCTCGGCGGTCATCTCCACGCGACGCGCGAGCACGTCCTCCACTCCCGTCGCCTCGAGATCCCCGAAAGGTGTCGATGCGGCCGACGAGCCGAATGCGTAGAGCGCTTTGTCGGCGGCTGTTCGCGCGATGCAGTACAGCACGTCCCCGGTGCGGTAGAGAGAGCGGCGATAGATGCCGGCTTCAGCGCCGCCGAGGACTGGCGGCGCGTGGCCCTTTATCGCTTCGAACGTCGAATTGTCGAGCTCGAGAAGCTGTTCGTCTCTGACAAGCTGTGCAAGTGCCTTCATTCGTTCACCTCGATTCCAAAGTAGTCTCGTGCATTGTTCCAGGAAATGTCCCGGACCATCTCACCGAGCAGATCCATGTCGCCCGGCGCCTCACCGCGCTCGACCCACCCGCCTATCATGTTACAGAGGATGCGGCGAAAGTACTCGTGGCGCGGGAAGGAAAGAAAGCTCCGCGAGTCGGTGAGCATCCCCACGAAGCGTCTGAGCAGGCTCATGTTCGCCACCGCCGTCAGGTGCTCCTCCATACCCTGCTTCTGGTCGTTAAACCACCACGCAGAACCGAACTGAATCTTGCCCGGCACGCTTCCGTCCTGGAAATTGCCGATCATGGAGGCGATCATTTCGTTGTCGCGCGGGTTGAGGATGTAGAGGATGGTTCGGGGGAGCTCATCGGTAACGTCGAGGGCGTTCAGCAGCCGCGCGAGCGGCTTCGCCATGGACTCATCGGCCATCGAATCGAATCCCGTGTCCGGACCGAGGCGGTCGAAGTAGCGGGTGTTATTGTTCCGAAGCGCTCCGAGGTGGAGCTGAAAAACCCAGCCGCGCTGTGCGTACTCGCGCCCGAGGAACAGGATAACCGCCGTCATGAAGGCGTCGAGCTCGGCGCCCGAAACCGCGTGCCCCTCGCGCAGCTTCGCAAAAACGGCCGGAGCTTTCGATTCCGCCTCGGGGTCGAAGACCGCGGTCTGCAGGGCGTGGTCCGAGAGGCGGCAGCCGCGCGCATGAAAGAACTCGATGCGCGAGCGAAGCGCCGCGCGAAGATCATCGTAGTTGCGAATGGTCATTCCCGCCGCCTGCTCGAGACGGTCGAGATAATCATTGTAGCGAGCGGGATCCTCGGCATGAAACGCCTTGTCCGGACGAAAAGCCGGACGGACGGTGACCTTTGCCGTCGGATCGGCCGCAATGCGCTCATGGTGCGAGAGGTCGTCGACCGGATCGTCGGTGGTGCAGACGACCTTCACGCTCATCTGCTCCATGATACCCCGGGCCGAGAACGCAGGCTCGGCGAGTAGCTCGCCGGTGCGCTTCCAGACCGTTTCGGCGGTGTCGGGGCCGAGAAGCACATCGTCTATACCGAAGGGACGCTTGAGCTCCATGTGCGTCCAGTGATAGATCGGGTTTCCGATGGTCGCCGGAACCGTCTCGGCGAAAGCCTGGAACTTGTCGCGGTCATCCGCATCGCCGGTAATGCGATGCTCGGGAACACCATTGGTGCGCATCGCCCGCCACTTGTAGTGATCACCCCGAAGCCATATATCGGTGATGTTCTCGTAGCGGCGGTCCTCGGCGATCTGATCGGGCGGCAGGTGACAGTGAAAATCAAAGATCGGCATCTGCGCCGCATGGTCGTGATAGAGACGTCGTGCGGTTTCGGTCTCGAGAATAAAGTCGTCTGAGAGGAATTCTTTCATCGGTTTCTCCCCGCAGGATTGCCTGCATGGTGTCTAAATGTTGTCCGTCAGATACCCACCGTCCACCGGAAGCGTCACGCCGGTGACGAACCCCGATGCCTTCTCACTGGCGAGAAAGACGGTGGCGCCCTCGATGTCCTCCATGCCGCCGAAGCGACCGAAGGGGGTCCTGTCGATGATGGCCCGACCACGCTCGGTGAGCTCGCCCGTTTCCTCGTTGGCAACCAGCAGCGCCTTGTTCTGGTGGCCGATGAAGAACCCCGGCGCTATGGCGTTAACCCGAATCAACGGTGCGAGCTCCCGCGCGGCGCCCTCGGTGAGATTCTTCACCGCCGACTTGGCCGCGTTGTAGGCCCAGACACCCGAGAGGGGAACGTAGGACGTCATAGAGGCGAGGTTGATGATGGACGCCTTGACGTCGCGCTCCTTCCAGCGCGCCGCAAACACTTTGCTCGGGATGACCAATCCGCCAAGGAGGTTCATCTCGACCACCCGGGAGAACGTTTCGGTATCAATCTCGGTGAAATCGCTCTTGCCCTTGTTACCCCCGACACCGTTTACGAGGAGATTGGGCATACCCATTGCCGCCTCGGTACGGGAAAGCGCCTCGCGCACCGCCGTCTCATCCGCTGTGTCGATCGTCTCGCCGAACACGCGGCCGGCAGCTTCGGTTTCCGACTCGAGCGCGTCCACGGCATCACTTACCGGATGGTGGGTTCCGCGTCCCCATATACTCACCCGCGCGCCCGCGCGGAGCATGACCCGTGCCATCGCGCTCGGAAGCACGCCCGCCCCGCCGGTTATGACGGCGTTCACATTCTCGAGCGAAAACATCTCTTCTACGTAACTCATTCACGAGCCTCCTTGTGTCGATGGCGCCCCGGTGCCGATGGCTCCCGGGCGTGGAGCACTTCCACGCCTAGATCGTCGAGCTCGGGGATCTCTCCGGCGGCGGTATCCGTGACGACGAGGTCCACCTCATCGGCGCAGGCGAATACCGCAAATGCGGTGCGACCGAACTTCGTACGATCGACCACGAGGACCGTGCGCCCGGCACGGCGTATTACCTGCTTTTTGAGCTCCGACTCGATGGTATTCTGCGAGGAAAACACCCCGTCCGCCGTAAAACCACTCGTCCCGAGAAATGCCGTGCTGATATGCATACCCTCGAGTGCCGCCACCGCGAGCGGGCCGATGAAGCTGCCCGCCTCCTTGCGGTAACTGCCACCCACCGAAAAGAGCGCCACACTCGGGGCGTCGGCGAGCGTCGCGACAGCGTCGATCGAGTTCGTGACGACCCGCAGGGTCCGATCGGCCAGATTTTCCGCGAGCAACGCGCAGGTCGAGCCCGCATCAATGTAGACGGTCTCACCCTCCTCGACGAGCTCCGCAGCAGCCCTGGCGATGAGCGCCTTCCCTTCGACGTTCTCCCGCCGGCGAACCACCAGCGCCCGCCGGTGCTCGCGATCCTCCGCGAGGGCGGCGCCACCATGGGTGCGGGTCAGCAGCCCCATGTCCTCGAGGAGCGCGAGGTCCTTACGGATGGTCACCTCCGAGACGGAAAGGCGGGAGGTGAGCTCTCCCACCGAAATCCTCTTTCGGGCCTGCAGAATTCGTAGTATGTCGTCGTGCCGAGGGTTTCGCATGAATATTTCGCCACGTTTCGACGATCAGTCTAAAACGAAAGCGCAATGGGATCAATGGCATGCGAACCTCTTTCGGCACAGCGGGGGGCACGCCACCGGCTGCGGGGAGTCGGCTGCGTGCCGTCAGATGCGTGCTGCAGCTCCCGTTCAGTACGCGCTGCCCGGCGTGGTTTCGTTCAGCAACTCCCCATCCTTCAGGAAGCGCGCGAGGTTCTCGAGGGCTTCGTCCCGGTTATTTCGCACCGACTGCCAGGTGAATCCGGCGGCGTGAGGCGAGAGCACCACGTTCGAAAGCTCCTGCACGGGATAGGCCGACGGGGCTCCGTGGGTACCGCCATCGGGATACCGATACCAGGTGTCGATACAGGCACCGCGCAGGGTTCCCGCCTCGAGGGCGTCGTAGAGGGCTTTCTCCTCGACGATGCTTCCGCGCCCGATGTTCACGAGAAGCTTGCCCTGCATACCGGCAAGTCGCCGTGCGTCGAACAGACCATTGGTGGCCGAGGTGGCCGGCAGCGCGATGATGATGATCTCCGCCGCCTCGATCGCCTCGTCGAGGTCGTAGTACATGGCATCGTAGTGCTCCGGAAGGTCGTCGACCTGCCGGCGTTTGAATCCGACTACACGCACGTCGAAGGCGTGCAGGAATCGTGCAAGATAGTGGCCGATATGCCCCGCGCCGAGAATGGCGGCGGTCTTTCCGTCCAGCGACTCCCAGGTATCGTCCAATCCCTGCCCGACCCAGAAGCCGTGCCAGCGGTTCTCGCGCAGGTCATTGTGGTACTCGATGATCTTCCCGTAGAAAGCGAGGATCATGCCGACGGTACGCTCGGCGACATACTGCGCATTTCCGTGGCAGTTGGCGACGCGGATGCTTCGTTCCACGATGATGTCGAGCGGCAGGTGACTGATACCTGCGAAGGGAACGATGATGAGCCTGAGGCTCGCGGCGTTCTCGAGGACGTCCCGGGTGAGCTTGCCGCCGACGATCACGTCGGCATCGGCTACGGCGTCGCCGCCGTCGGTACCTTCGCGCGACTCGACGAACTCCACATCTGTGAACTCGGTTCTCAGCCGCTCGACCTCTTCCTTCCACGCCGTATTGAGCTTCATGTGGAATGCTACTTTCACGAAGATCTCCTTTTCGGGAATCATTTCTCGGGTGTGCAGGGCACGATACGGTGTCCGCACTATACGGTGTCCGGCCCGAGCTTGACAACGCACCACCGCGGCGATAGCGTTATGCCTCATGAAACGCATCTTCTTCGTGCTCGCCGTCGCAGGCGCACTCCTCGCCGTCGTCTCCCCCGAAGCGAGGGCGCAGCCCTACCGGCTCTCGGTGACCCTCAACCCCTTTTCGTGGGTTCTCGGATTCTACGGCTTCGAGGCCACCGTTCCGCTCGGCCGAGCGGTAGAGCTCGGAGGGCAGGCGACGATGTTCAACGAGGACTTCTTCGAGACGACCTACGACAGCACTGTCAACGTCACCAGTGACAGGCCCCTGTACTATCCGTTTCGCGGCGGCGGCATCATTCGGTTCTTTCCGTTCGAGGACCTCACCGGCGGCTTTGTAACCGGTCGGGCGATGTATGTAGAGGTCCCCGGCGAGAGCGAAGGTTCGGGGACCTCCGGCGAGGTTGCCGTCGGCATAGACATCGGCTACCGGCAGCTGTGGTCGGCCGGCCGCGGCTGGGGATGGATGACGCACGTGTACGCCGGCTTCGACCGAATCGTCACCGACAACGCGGACGCACCGCCGGTGCTCCCCGTTCTAGGGCTGCGAGCCGGTCTGTACTTCTGAGCGCGCCGGCGGGTAGGATTCCGGGTTGAATGAGAAGTGAATCCCGGTGTTCAGGCGGGTCGAGGTGTTTATCCACTGCTCGCCGCCGATCAGCAGATCCTGCTGGTACTCGAGAAACCAGCTCATGATCGGGTGGACTCGCACCCGCAGACCCGTCTTGCCGTACGGCCCCATGAGAAACGAGAACTCCGTGTCCGGTTCCGGATTGAAGGCGAAGACCGGCGTGAGCCCGAATCCGACATAGAAGTTCACCGCTTCCCGCGGAAAGGTGAAATTCA
>JAAAOH010000027.1 GCA_009908925.1 Spirochaetota bacterium
GAGCTGCACCATGGGCCTGAGCTCGGGCGGAATGACGGGGATCACGTCGAGAATCATCCACTCGGGCTCGTTCTCCGAGTCACGGAAGTGCTCGACGATCTCGATGCGCTTGAGAAGCCGCTTGTCCGACTTCGCGCCCTTCTCCACCATCTTCGCCCTGAGCTCCGCCGAGAGCGAGTCGAGGTCGAGGTTCTCGAGGAGCGTGCGCACGGCTTCCGCGCCGATACCGGCGGAGAAGGCCATACCGTAGCGGTCGCGCGCCTCGTCGAGCTCCTCCTCGGTGAGGAGGTCCATCTTCTTGAGGTCAGTGTCGCCCGGATCGATGACGATGTACTTCTCGTAATACAGCACCGAGCGCAGATGCGCGATCGAGAGATCGAGAAGCAGCCCCATACGCGAGGGCACCGAACGGTAGTACCAGATGTGGCTGACCGGAGAAGCGAGCTCGATGTGGCCCATACGCTCACGGCGGACCTTGAAGTGCGTCACTTCGACGCCACAGCGGTCACAAATCACACCCTTGTAGCGGATGGATTTGAACTTGCCGCAGTAACACTCCCACTCCTTGGTCGTGCCGAAGATGCGTTCGCAGAACAATCCGTCCTTCTCGGGCCTCAGCGTGCGGTAGTTGATGGTCTCCGGTTTCTTGACCTCGCCGTAGCTCCACGCCCGGACCTGGTCCGGCGAGGCAAGCTGGATCATTATATTGTCGAAGTCCTGAATATCTCTCATATGCTCTCCTGCTCTCCTTACGATCCGCTCCGGATACCTGCGCTAGAAGTTGCTGCCCTGGCGGTTGATCAGCTCCTCGTCCCGCTCGGTGAGGGCAATGCGCTTCCCCTTCGAGTCGTAGATGGAGATGTCGAGTGCCAGGCCGCGAAGTTCCTGCACGAGCACGTTGAACGACTCGGGAACGCCAGCCGACGTGGCCGGCTCTCCCTTGACGATGCTTTCATATATCTTGGCGCGTCCGTTCATGTCGTCTGACTTGATGGTGAGAAGCTCCTGCAGCGTATTTGCCGCGCCGTAGGCTTCCAGCGCCCAGACCTCCATCTCGCCGAGCCGCTGCCCGCCGAACTGAGCCTTTCCGCCCAGGGGCTGCTGCGTGACCAGGGAGTAGGGGCCGGTCGACCGCGCATGCATCTTGTCGTCGACCAGGTGATGGAGCTTCAGCATGTACATGATGCCGACCATGACCTCATTCTCGAAGGCCTGGCCGGTGCGACCGTCGTAGAGCCGGGTCTTGGAGGTCTCCGGCAGCCCGGCCTTTCGCAAGTGCTCGCGGATCATTTCGGGACTCGCCGACTCGAACACCGGCGTGGCGTACCACTCGTCGAGCTGATGCGCAGCCCACCCGAGCTCGGTCTCCATGATCTGGCCGAGATTCATACGGGAGGGCACGCCCAGCGGATTGAGGCAGAGATCGAGGGCGGTGCCGTCACCCATGTACGGCATGTCCTCCTCCGGCAGCACGCGGGCGATGACGCCCTTGTTTCCGTGGCGTCCCGCCATCTTGTCGCCCTCGCGGAGCTTGCGCTTGGTAGCGACAAGGACTTTGACGACCTCATCCACACCGGGGCTGAGGTCATCGCCCTCGCTGCGCTTGAGGCGCTGCACGTCGATAACCGTCCCCTCGATACCGTGGGGCACGCGGAGGGAGGTGTCACGGACCTCCTTTGCCTTCTCACCGAAAATGCTGTTGAGAAGCTTGAACTCCGGCGTCGTTTCAGTCTCGGACTTGGGCGTCACCTTTCCGACGAGGATGTACCCGGAGTTGATCTTGGCGCCCACGCGCACTATGCCCTCTTCGTCGAGCTGATCGAGCGCCTTCTCGGAGGTGTTCGGGATGTCGCGGGTAATCTTCTCGGGACCGAGCTTCGTCTCACGCACCTCGACCGAGAACTCTTTTATATGTATGGAGGTAAACGCATCTTCCTTGACCACCCGCTCGGAGATGAGGATGGCGTCCTCGAAGTTGTACCCGTTCCAGGGCATGAAGCCCACGAGCACGTTGCGTCCGAGCGCCAGCTCACCCTGGTAGGTGGCGGGACCGTCCGCGAGGACGTCGCCGGCCTTCACCTTCTGTCCTTTGCGGACGATCGGCTTCTGGCTGTAGCAGGTGTCCTGATTGGTGCGTTGATACTTTGCGATCTCGTAAACGTCGCGCTCCTCGCCGTTCTTGGTGCCGGTGGGCTTCACCACCACCTCGAGCGCGGTCACGTACTCCACCGTCCCCGCACGCCTGGCCTTCAGGAGCACGCCGGAATCGTAGGCGGTCTTGCCCTCCATACCGGTTCCCACGCGGGGTGGCTCCGGCGACACCAGCGGTACGGCCTGCCGCTGCATGTTCGAGCCCATGAGCGCGCGGTTCGCGTCGTCGTGCTCGAGAAAGGGGATAAGGGAGGCCGAAACCGAGATGATCTGCTTCGGCGAGACGTCCATGTACTGGATGTCGGCAGGGGGGCGGGTGGTATAGTCGCCGGCCTTGCGCACGGAGACGGTTTTGGTCAGGAAGTTCCCCTTCTCGTCGACCTTTGCGTTGGCCTGGGCGATGAAGTGCTTCTCCTCATCCATGGCGGAGAGGTATTCGATATCGCGACTGGCCTTGCCGTCCTTGACCTTCCGGTAGGGGGTTTCGAGGAAGCCGTACTCATTGACCTGGGTGTAATTGGCCAGCGAAACGATGAGACCGATGTTCGGACCTTCCGGCGTTTCGATGGGACACATCCGGCCGTAGTGGGTGTAGTGAACGTCACGGACCTCGAATCCCGCCCGATCACGGGACAGACCACCGGGGCCGAGCGCGTTGAGTCGCCGCTTGTGGGTCAATTCCGAGAGCGGGTTGACCTGGTCCATGAACTGACTGAGCTGGCTCGAGCCGAAGAACTCCTTGATCGCCGCCACGATGGGCTTTATGGAAATGAGGTCCTGTGGCTTGATGGTGTCGGTCTCTTTGAGGGACATGCGCTCTTTGGCGATGCGCTCCATGCGGGAGAACGCGGTCTTGAGCTGGTTGGCGAGCAGCTCTCCGACCGAGCGCACGCGGCGATTGCCGAGGTGGTCGATATCGTCCACGTTGGCCTCACCGATGTAGACCTGAATGAGGTAGCGCATCGTATTAACGATGTCCTCCCGGGTGAGCACGTGCTCCTCGGGGGCCTCGGTGTAGTCGAACTTCTTGTTGAGCTTGTAGCGCCCCACCCGACCGAGGTCGTAGCGGCGGGAGGTGAAGAACATCGAGTTGAAGTCCTTGTCGGCGCTTTCCACCGTGATGGGCTCGCCCGGCATGATGATGGCGTAGACCGCGCTGAGAGCGTCCTCCTTGGACGGCTCGTCACGCTCGGAATCCTCGGAGGTGTATTTCGACTCCTCACGCTCGAAGCAGTTCAGCAACACCTCCGAGTGCAGGGAGTTCGGGTTCTCGATCTCGATGACCTCGACCTCGGTCACGCCGGAGTGCAGGAGCTCGTCGACCTCATGCGGATGAATCTTTTCCCCCGCCCGGTACAGCTTGCGCATCTCCCCGGACTCCGAGCTCTCGGTCTTGGTGTAAACAGCGCGTGCGAGAACCTGCCCGACCAGCGCATCACGCTCCTCCCGATTCTCCGAGATCGGCATGCTTCTGCGCTCGTAGAAGAGATCGATGATCTTCTCGCGCGAATCGTAGCCGAGTGCTCGCAGGAAGATGGTGCCGAGAATCCGCTTCTTTCGGTCGATCTTGGCGTAGATGAGCTCCCGCTTCTGATCGATCTCGAACTCGAGCCAGGACCCGCGGTAGGGAATAATGCGGGAGGAGTAGACACCCTTCTCATGAGAGAAGATGACACCCGGGCTGCGGTGGATCTGACTGACCACGACGCGCTCGGCGCCGTTGACGATGAACGTGCCCCGGTCAGTCATGAGGGGGATATCCCCCATATAGATGTCTTTCTGACGGATCTCACCGGTTTCGAGGAACACCAGGTTGATGCGCGCCTTCACCGGAATGGCGTAGGTATGCCCCTTCTGCTTGCACTCGAGCTCACCGAGCTTGATGTTGTCCTCGTCGAGGATATAGTGATCATACTCCAGTCGCATGTCCCCGTTCTGGCTTTCGATGGGGAAAATCGACTGGAATACCTCCTCGAGTCCCTGCGTGTGCACACCTTCACCACTGTGCATACGGTCGCGTTGCAGGAATTTCTCGAAGGATGCAATCTGTATGTCGACGAGATCGGGGAGCTCCATGACATTATCGACCTTGGGCCCCACCATCTGTCGCTTTACGGACAACTGAGTATCTGACACGGGCTACCTCCCAATAGCTAACCCTGCGCACCGTTGCGGTGTGCAAGCGAGGAGACGCAAAGATACCACGCCCTCTCCGCGATCGACGACGCGATCGCGGGAGCGGTGGTATCCTGCGGAGTAGTAACGTAGAGACTGTTGATGCGCCGGACTACTGAACCTCAATAGTTGCGCCGGCCGCTTCAAGCTTCTCCTTGATCTCGTTTGCTTCGTCCTTGGATGCGCCTTCCTTGACAGCCTTGCCTCCCGTCTCAACGAGCTCTTTGGCTTCCTTGAGTCCGAGTCCGGTGATTGCACGGACTTCCTTGATAACGGGAATCTTCTTTCCGTCGTCGAAGGCCTTGAGAATCACGTTGAACTCGGTCTGCTCTTCTTCTTCAGCAGCTTCAGCCGCCGCAGGAGCCGCTCCGGGCGCTGCAGCCGCGGCAACCGGTGCCGCTGCGGTAACGCCGAACTTCTCTTCCATCGCGGAAACGAGCTCGGATACTTCGAGCACGCTCATGTTCGCGATTGCTTCCAATACATCATCTTTACTGAGTGTTGCCATGTTACCTTCTCCTTTTATGTTGTGTTGTCGGCGATAGCATGCAACACGGACCGAAGACTAACGCCGAACTCGTATCCTGTATCATCCGCCCCGGCCCATCGATCTGACAGATCGGTGCGGGGGCGGTGCTGCGATCCCGGGCCGCAACCTCGTCGGGCCCGATCAACCGCCTTCTTCCGCGCGCTTCTTGTCCTCGACCGCCTTCAGGGTTCGCACGAGCTTGCTCGGCACGGCGTTGAGGGCGAAGACGAGGTTCTGCGCCGGGCCGTTCATCGCCGACATCAGCTTCGCAATCAGCTGATCGCGCGGCGGCAGCTTCGAGAGCCGCTCCGCCTGCTCGGCGGTGAAAACCGCGCCCTCAACGAGCGCGCCCTTCACATCGACAGCCGCCTCTTTGGCGAAATCGAGGAGCGTCTTCAACGTAGCCGGCGCCGCATCCCGCTCGGCGAGAGCGATGGCCGTCGGCCCGATAAGGTACTCCGATACGTCGGGCAGCTCCATCTGCTCGAAGGCGAGCTTCGCGTATCGGTTCTTGATGACGCGAAAATCCGCTCCCTTCTCTCTCAATTGCTTCCGCAGCTCGGTGATCTGGTCCACCGACAGTCCGCGGTAGTCTGCAAACACGTAGTCCGACGCGCCGCCGAGGCGTTCCTTGATGGCGTCGACGGAGTCTACTTTGTGCTTATGCACTTTCGTCTGGTAATCCGACATCGCCGTCTCCTTACTCCTCAGCCGCCGCAGCGCCGTTGCCTGCGGTCGAGATCCACACACCGGGACCCATTGTAGATGACACCGCGATCGACGTGACGAAATCACCCTTGATGTCCGTCGGACGTCGCTTCTTGACCTCGCCGACAACCACGTCGATATTCTCCGCGATCTTCTCGGCCTCCATCGAAACCTTGCCGACCGGCAGGTGCAGCACACCCGTCTTGTCGGAGCGGAACTCCACACGGCCTTTCCGAAGCTCGTCGATTGCCGCTTTCAGCTCAAAGGTGACAGTCTGGGTCTTCGGATTCGGCATCAGGCCCCGCCGTCCGAGTATGGGACCGAGGCGACCGACATCTTTCATCATGTCCGGCGTCGCGACTGCAACGTCGAAATCCAGCCAGCCGTCCTTGATCTTCTCGATGAGATCTTCGTCGCCGACGTACGTGGCCCCGGCCTCTTCGGCCTCCTTGGCCTTGTCGCCTTTGGCGAAGACCAGAATCTTCTTTTCTTCGCGAAACTGATGCGGAAGCACCAGCGTGTCGCGAACATTCTGGCTCTTCTTGAGATTCAGATGCATCGAGAGCTCGACAGTTTCGTCGAAGCCGGCAAAGGCATAGTCCTTGACGCGTTTCACCGCTTCCTCAGTCGAATATCTCTCTCGGCGGTCGAAAGTAGCAAGCGCTTCACGATATTTTTTTCCGTGTTTCATCGCTACGCCTCCACCTCGACACCCATGCTGCGAGCGGTGCCTGCCACGATCTTCATCGCCGCGTCGATATCACGGGCATTCAAGTCCGGCATCTTCGTTTCGGCGATCTCCTGTACCTGCGCTTTGGTGAGCTTCCCCACCTTCTCACGATGAGGCTCCGCGGAACCGCTGTCGAGCCCGAGTGCCTTCTTGATCAGCACCGCCGCCGGCGGCGTTTTGGTCACGAAGGTGAAGCTCCTGTCCTGATACACGGTGATGACCACCGGGATCAGCAGGCCGGGCTCCATGTCTTTGGTAGCGTCGTTGAACTGCTGCACGAACTGGGGCGCGCTCACGCCATGGGGCCCGAGAGCCGGTCCGACCGGGGGAGCCGGGGTCGCCTTCCCCGCCGGTACCTGCAGCTTGATATACGTCGATACCTTTTTTTTGGCCATGTTGGCCTCCTTGCTTTGTGGTACAAGCCCCGATCCCGAGGATCGGGTCCCACCGGCTACGCAACGCGACAGCCGTCGGGGTTTCCAAGACCCCTCAGATCTTTTCGACCTGGAGAAAGCCAACCTCGACGGGCGTCGAACGGCCGAAGATGCCGACGGTAACCCGCAGTTTGCCTTTCTCCACGTTGACTTCCTCAACCGTGCCGGTAAAGGAATCGAACGGTCCTTCTATGATGCGGACCTGCTCGCCCGCGGTGAAGCTCTGCTTGGGCTTGAGTGATTTCTCGCCCTTGATCTCTCCGCTCTTCTGCAGGATCTCCCGCGCTTCTTCGGCCGAGATCGGTTGCGGCTTGTTGTTCGCACCCGAGCCGACGAAGCCCGTGACGCCGTTGATCTTTCTGATACGCGACGAGATGCCTTTCCATCCCAGATCGGGGAGATCCATCTCGAGCAGGATATACCCCGGAAGAAACTTCTTGGTGGAGACCTTCTTCTTTCCGTCCTTCACCTCGACGACCTGCTCGGCCGGAACCTTTACGTCGGTTACCGCACCTTCGAACTCGTCGTCTTCCATGAGTATCCGGATTGTCTTTTCGATCTTATTCTCGTAGCCGGAATACGTGTGAAGTACGTACCAGTGCTTCGCCATACCTGTCCTTCTAATCTGAAATGCCCCGCGGCGACAGGGAAACGGATCATCGCCCCCGCGTCCACCGGAACTGCCAACCGGGTGTTAAGCCCGCCGGGTCTAGAAAATGAGATCTATACCCGTGAGGAATAGAAAATCGAGAATTCCGAGGACGGCGGCAAAAAGAGCCACGGAGACCAGCACGACCTTCGTAGAGGAAGCGACCTCATCCCGGGAGGGCCATACGACTTTCT